>JAIPGU010000044.1 GCA_021735575.1 Candidatus Altimarinota bacterium
ACTCCGCTTACTTCGTCCCGACTTTGTCGGGACTGCGTTGCTCCATCTCACCTCCTTTCACTCACACGGACTACTCGGCTTCGTAACGTCCGCCGCGGCCTACTCAGCCTGCGTTACCCCGTGTTCGTGGATCAAAAGAACAATAATAATCTACTTCGTCATGTCTCTTTTCGTTCGCATGGAGGTCTTCGGATTCGCTCACGGAATTCCTCGCTACACTCGTCACTCCTATTCGTTCTCAACTACCCCATTTTCGCGGGTTTCAAAGATCTTTTTACTCGAGAGCTTCCCTACAAATTTCACCCTTGAAACCCCCTAAATCCCCCTTACAAAGGGGGACAAAAACTGGTGATCTTGTGATCTTGTTATCTTATGATCTATTCCAAAAGAGCGGAGCGATTTTATTTTTGTTACGATGTTTTGTCCATTGTTTTTTCCGTGCTACAATTCCTCCTGAAATTTGATAGAACCTTATGCCTTTCCTCCCCATTTTATTACTGCTTTTCGGACTTGGTGTCTTGATTGTGGGAGCTGAATGGCTCGTCAGAGGATCGGCTTCAGTGGCACGAAAGTCTGGCATTTCTCCGCTCGTTATTGGACTCACTGTTGTAGCGTTCGGAACCTCCATGCCAGAGTTAATTGTGAATGTTATTGCGGCTTTCCAAGGGAGTGTAGATATCGGACTTGGAAATATATTGGGATCCAATATTTCAAACATACTGCTTATCTTGGGGGTGTCTGCTTGCATCGTTCCACTTCAAGCACGATCATCTACCATTCGAAAAGAAATTCCTCTCGCAATCCTTTCCATGGGACTGCTATGGATTGTGGCAAACGATATTTTCTTTGATGGGGCGAATCACAATCTGCTTTCTCGTACAGATGGACTCAGTCTTATGCTTCTTTTTTCCATATTTCTTTACGCCACCCTCACCGCTCCCAAAGAAACTCATCACAACTCGAAAGTAAAACAATACTCCTCTCTTGTCTCGGTTCTTTTTATTCTCGCCGGTGTAGGAGGTCTTTTTTGGGGAGGCAAATTACTCGTGGATAACGCAACCATCATCGCAAAACTCTTCGGACTGTCGGAAGCATTTATCGGATTGACCATAATTGCCATCGGAACGTCATTGCCAGAACTCGCGACTTCGGTAGCCGCCACCCTCAAAAATGAACACGACATTGCCATAGGAAATATCGTCGGATCTAATATTTTTAATGTTCTCTGGGTACTGGGACTCACCAGTAGCATTCTGCCACTCCCTATAAGCGAAAACATCAATACTGATATTCTTATCACTGTTATCATCAGCTTACTCCTTTGGGGAACCCTCATTGTCGGGAAGAAAAAAATTCCTCGGTGGGCTGGTGTGTTGTTTCTCACGCTGTACGTGACGTACATCGTATATCTTATATTTCGCGGATAAAGTAATTTGACAGAAAAAATTTCTTCTTCATACTCACCCCCGAAATGAATTTTAAAGTTTTGTTTACGAACCTACGTCGTCGCCCGTAAGCGGGCAATAACTTTTTAATTACACTAAAAAACCTTTCTGCCCGCTCTGCACAGCCGGGCGATTTTTTTATATACACTTCTCGCTCGGCACATCGAGCGGGTTATTTTGTAAAAAATCACATCATGAAAACTACCAATCACTACCAAAAAGTCGCTTCCCATGAAGCGCACAAAGGCACATTTGAAAAATGCTTGCTTCTCTATTCTGGAGGGCTGGATACCAGTATTCTCCTGAAATGGATTCAAGAACAGTACGAATGCGATGTAGTCACACTCACGGTCGATATCGGGCAAACAGCCGATGATCTGGAAGCTATTAAGCAAAAAGCCATACGCTTGGGAGCAAAAAAAGCCATTGTGTATGACGCAAAAGATGAATTTGCTGAAGAACTCCTGTCTCTGGCAATCAAAGCCAACGCTGATTATCAAGGAGGATACGCACTTGGCTGTCCTTTGGGCAGGGTAAAAATTTCTCAAATCGCCGTCAAAACCGCCGCCGAAGAAAATTGCACGGTCATTGCTCATGGTTGTACCGGAAAAGGCAACGATCAAATCCGATTTGAAAGCTATATCACCACACTCAACCCAGAGATGAAAACGATCGCTCCGGTGAGAGAATGGAGCATGGGACGAGACGAGCAGATCAAATATGCGGAAAAGCATAATATTCCCATAATACAGTCAAAACTCACCCCCTACTCTTATGACGAAAATATGTGGGGGAATACCGCCGAAGGCGGAGAAATTGAGCATCCCGAAAATATCCCCGTTCTTGAACAAATCCTAAAGTGGTGCTGTGTTCCAGAAAAAGCCTGCTATCACAACGAAATTCTAGAGATTGAGTTCAAAAAAGGCATCCCCATTGCACTCAATGGAGCAAAAAAATCACTCACCGACATCATTGCTGAACTCAATAAAACCGGCGGAGATCACGGCGTTGGAGTCTTCCATTTAATTGAAGACAGAATGATCGGACTCAAAGTACGAGGAATCTATGAAAACCCTGCCGCCAGTATTCTCATTGCCGCTCACAAAAAACTGGAACTGCTCGTTTCAACGCGAGAAGAAAATGAACTCAAGAGTTTTATAGACACAAAATGGGCCTATTTGACCTACTCTGCACAATGGTTTGATCCCGTTATGAAAAACATCACCAGTTTTATCGAAAGCCAAAATAAGAAGGTCACTGGCACCGTCAAAGTAAAGCTCTACAAAGGCAATATTGACGTCGTAGCACTCACCTCCCCTTTTTCTCTTTTTGATTACAATCTCGCAACATTTGAAAAAAATACAGCGTTCAATCAAAACGCTGCCGCCGGTTTTATTGAGCTTCATAATTTCGCTCAGAAAACGGCGTTTCATATACAAAATTCTAAAACCCTCTAGAACGATGAAACACTTTCTTACCGTTACCGATTTCACTCCAGATCAAATTCAGGAAATTCTCAATTTGAGCACGGAGTTGAATAAAAATCCAAAACCCATTCTCGCGGGGAAAAATATTCTGTTTGTTTTTGAAAAACCATCTTTGCGAACAATGATGGGGACGGAATCCGCTATTAACAAGCTCGGAGGCAATGTCATTCATGCGAAACATGAGAGTGTCCTCAAAAACATACATATAGATGACGAAGAAGAACAGCAGGTACGAGAAAGTTTTATTGACACATTCTTGGTGGCAGAAAGATATGTTGATGCCATTTTTGGAAGAGTTTTTCGACATGACACTCTCAAAAAAATAGCTGATATTGTTTCCATTCCAGTCATTAATGCTCTCTGTAACCAATACCACCCAATGCAAGCATTAGGAGATATGTTTACTATTCAACAAAAATTCGGACCTCACAAAAAAATAAAACTTGCTTTCGTTGGAGATGCAAACAACGTCTGTTTTTCCCTTTTTGAAGCTCTGCTTTTGTTTGGACATACCGTTTCTTGGAGCGGTCCCACCGAATATTCATTTCCTAAAAAGGCACAACAACATTTTCATTCCCTTGCTCAAAAATACGGAGGGAAGATTCTATTTGAAAACGATCCAAAAGATGCTGTAAAAAATGCTGATATTGTTTATACCGACGCATTTATTTCTATGGGAGAAGAAGACATCGCACATGAAAAGATTAAATCTTTCCACAACTTTCAAGTTACAGAAGAATTGTTGAAACAAGCCTCTCCTCAAGTCCATTTTATGCATTGTCTTCCGGCGCATCGAGGAATCGAAGTAACCGACGAAGTGATAGATGGACCATCTTCATGGATCTACGATCAAGCAGGAAATAGAACCATTACTTCTCTCGGACTTTTTGCGTACATTCTAAAAAACAAAAATTGAATTTGTAGGAGACAGGCATGCCTGTCTCCTACCATTTTTCCTCAAAACATCCTTTAACATTTCTCAACAACACTCCAAATGAAACCTCAACAATTAAAAACTATCGGCATCATTGGAGGCATGGGACCCCATGCCTCCGCAGATCTCTACAAAAAAATCATTGCCATATGTCAGAAAAAGCACAACGCTGTGCAGGATTCTGATTTTCCGTGCATATGGCTCCTCAATCTTCCCGCAGAGGATTTTGATGAAACGGGCGTAGTTGAAAGCACATCTGTACAAAATCAACTTCTCCAAGCCGTTCAAAAGCTCGAATCATTGGGATGCGACGTCATCATCATGGCGTGCAACACGATCCATATGTTTTGGGAGACACTTCGAAATCATACGCACGTTCCTATCTTGCACATCGTTCAGGAAACACTCAAACAAGTGAAACAAAAAGAAATGACCACTGTGGGACTTCTATGCACAGAAACAACACACAAACAAGCCCTCTATCACGCTCCCCTCTCAAAAGAAAATGTACACATTCTTGCCTGTAACCATGAAGAACGAAAACATCTCACCCAAATCATCAAAAACATCATGTCCGGTCGTCATGAAAAATCTGATAAAGAATTTTTAGAGCAGAAAGCAAAAGATTTTGTTTCTCAGGGAGCCGAAGCTATTATACTGGGGTGTACAGAACTCCCCATTATCTTCCCCAAAAAAGAATTTCTCTGCTTTGATAGCACTCAAATCCTTGCAGAGGCGGCAGTTGATTTCTCCTTTCAAAATTAAACAATAGAAACAATGCAAAACCTCATTCTCAAATTCCTCGGCACAAACTGGACAAGCGTTCAGTTTTCCCCTGTCCCCAAAGGACAACCGGGAGACCTCGCCATGAGCTTTTTCAACCTGTCCGAAGAATCATTAAAAAATATTCAAAAGGATATTTCAAAACCTAAAATTCATAAAGAAACAGGTGAAGATATAAATAAAATAATAAGAGGATCTCAAAAAAACATAGACATAAAGGCTCGGGTACAATATTTCCAACATTTACTTAGAAAGTGTCCTTTTATAGAAAAAACTGAAATTGCCGGACCATACCTCAATCTATTTTTCAAAAACGAAGCATTTTTTAAAGAAGTATTTCAAACACCACTTCAGACAAAACTGCTGAAAGACAAAAATATCATCATCGAGTTTTCCGGTCCCAACACCAATAAACCCCTGCATCTGGGGCATATGCGAAACCATGCACTGGGAATTTCTATGAGCAACTTACTGGAAGCCGTCGGTGCAAAAGTACACCGCGTAAATATCATCAATGACCGAGGCGTGCATATCTGTAAATCCATGCTCGCCTACCAGAAATGGGGCAATGGAGAAACTCCGGAATCTACGAGCGAAAAATCAGATCACTTCGTCGGACGGTATTATGTGAAGTTTGAAACTGAATCCAAAAAAGATGAGTCACTCAAAGATGAAATCCAGAAAATGCTGGTCAAATGGGAGGAAGGAGATGCGGAGGTGCAAAACTTGTGGAAAAAAATGAATGACTGGGCGCTCGCCGGACATGCGCAAACGTACGAACGACAAGGCATTTCTTTTGAAAAAATATACACGGAATCGGACACCTATCTGATGGGAAAAGACATTGCCCAAGAAGGACTCAAGAAAAAAGTGTTTCAGCGTCGTGATGACGGAGCGATTGTGATTGATTTAGAATCAGAAAAACTAGGAGAAAAAGTTATTTTGCGAGCCGACGGAACCTCGATTTACCTCACACAAGATTTAGCCGTTGCAAGTCTCAGGAATGAAGACTTCCAGCCTGATGAAATGATCTACGTCGTTGCAGACGAACAGAACTACCATTTTCAGGTACTTTTTGCGTGTCTGGAACAACTGAACATTCTCAAACGTAACCAACTCTGTCACCTTGCCTACGGACTCGTAAACCTCCCCCACGGTCGTATGAAGTCTCGTGAAGGCACGGTGGTGGATGCCGATAACCTCATGGATGAATTGTCTCAATTGGCACTGCAAGAAATCAAAAAGAGAAATCCAGAAATCCCAGAAAAAGAAGCGAAAATTACTGCTGAACGCATCATGAACGCCGCCTGGAAGTTTTACCTGCTTCAAACCAGTCCCCGCAAAACCATGATGTTTGATCCAGAAGCATCGCTCGCCTTTGAGGGCGCGACAGGACCGTACCTGCAATATGCGGGGGTGCGAATCAAATCGATTCTAAAAAAGGCAGGTTTACCCCGTGAAATAATTCTGCCGGAGGCAGAATTACCGCTCCGCGGTATTTCACAGGGCGAGAAACCACTTGGCGTCAAAATTCTCCAATTCCCTGAAGTCCTCAATCGTGCTGCAGAGATGAAAAACCCAACGTATCTGGTCACCTACCTCTTGGAACTGGCGCAGGAATGGTCGAGTTTCTATGCGGAAAATTCTGTGCTCAATGCCGATACCGAAGACCTGAAACAGTCCCGTCTCGCCCTCGCGCAAAAAGTCCTCGATGTACTGGAACAAGGACTCAAAGTCCTTGGCATTGAGATTCCGGAGATGATGTGAGGAAGGAGTCGTTAGTCATTAGTCTATTGAACACATTTTTTGTTCAACAAATAAGTAAATAATGTCTTCCTGACACCGCACCTTTTGAATTGCAACTATTTAATTTACGTCCAACAAATAAAAACACTCAAACTTAAAATATAAAACGAAACTTTTATATTCAAAAGGTGCGGGGGATAATTTAAATACTTATTTCGAAGATCCTTCGACTCGCTTCGCTTGCTCAGGATGACAAAACTACCGGCTTAGCCGGTGGTCTCTTGCTTTTTGATGACATAAAACACTGTCATTCTACCTGCTCCATTCGACTACGCTCCCTGGCCTAGCCCGACCAGGGCAGGCAGGGCAGGCTCTGTCGGTCTAGGCCAGAGAGCCCGACTTTAGTCGGGAGAAGAATCTTCCGCTCAATGTATTTTTATAGCGAACCAACTTTAAAATTACATCCCCTCCCCAGCGTGGGAGGGGGTTCTAAACACAAAAATCACCCTCCCCTTGCTCCTCTCTCCCCGCTAGAAAGGAGATAGAAGCGTGTCATTTTATTCTTGGTTGGCTCTAAATGCTTGTTCGGAAGTCTTACCCGCCTATGGCGTGGTTCCTTCTCCCCCGCTACGGCGGTGGCTCAGGAAGACGAGTGAAAGAACCTATATAGCTAATTCAAAATAGTTTGTCATAATAAAAAGAAAGGTAGATAATAAGGGGGATGGCATATTCGATGGATTATCGGCAACGAGTATTTGAGATAAAGAATAGTGAAGATTTAACATATGAAGAAACAAGTA
>JAIPGU010000002.1 GCA_021735575.1 Candidatus Altimarinota bacterium
TGGTCGCAACACGCGTAATATAGTCTTTCCCCTCGGAATCTATCATTTCTTGAAGTCGCTCTTGAGTGAGTAAAGAAAAAATTCCTCCCCTCTTTTTGAATAGATTTATGTCTTCCAGATTATCCACATCTACTTCATTATATAAACTTAATACTTGGTCGACATCTTCCAAACTTAAAGTTCTAATACCTACTTCTCTCCCAGATTGAAGTTCGAATACATTTTCTTGAATCGAGCTTGGGTTTCGCTTTGGAATACCCACTTGAGGCGCTTCCTCCTTCTTTCTCAATACTACCTGATAGAAAGGCACTTCTCCTTCTCCAGAACAGTGTGGGTCTTCTTCCTTTCCCCCTGCAGTGCGAAATTCACTTACTTCAAATCCAGGTATTTTTTTACAAAGTTCACGGATTTTAATTTCATCTCGGAAAACAAATGTCTTTCCTCCTGTAAGATACGCTCTTTTAAAAATGCGATACAATGGTCCTTCGTAATTCTGTTGAGCTTCCGGAGGATCAACAGAACTCTCGCTTTGAATGAGTGGAACCCCTAATCCATCTATACCTCCATTCGGAGCTTCAATGGTAAAAGCAAAATAGCCACCCCCCGCCAAACATTGAAATACTAATTCAAAAATATGCTCTACTTCTCGAGTATCTCGTCCCTGCAATGCGCCGGGACCAGCATAAAAAGTATGAATAGGATCTTGATCCCCTGTCTCAATACGAGTCTGCATTTCTTCCAGAGAAGGAATGATTTTTGCAGAAACACGATCCAAATTTAAACGTTTTTGTGTGCTTTCCTTCAAACGATTTTTCCTCCCTTGTATTTCAGCAACTTCTTCCTCCTGCCCTTCTCCAAGTAAAGCAATGTCTCTTGTATGAACTGAATTTTGTAAAAAATGAACTGCATCACTCATGTTATCTAATCCCAAACATACTATACATCCGGATAAAAGCCCCCTTCTATTTCCTCTATCGAGAAATTCCAAGTACTGTGAAAATCCTGAGGGCTCCGCACTCACCCGATGCCCATGACACGGCAAATCCACAGGTACTATTTCCAACAATCTTCCCCAATCAAAACTGAGACTTCTCAGAACTTCATTACTCAATATCCAATTATATAAATCAGGATTTTGTCCTTTTTCCGTCTTAGAACGCAGTAAAGCAGAAGGAACTGTTGTCATTCCTTCCTCTATACAATAGTCTATCTGTTCTTTCACTCTTACTGCCATTATTAAAAGGGCATTCACAAACAAGTGAGCGTTAATTTTCTGCCTATATTTCATTACCGTGTCCAATAGAGAGTGCTCTGAAAGTGTTTCTACAATTGGTTCACTGTCCCTCATGGCAGAAATATCAATTTGGTCTTTGCAAAACTGAAGATAGTGTTCATCGGTAAAATCTTCTCCTGAGGTCACTGCAAACATTTTTCCCCTGAGCGTAGCTATTTCACTGATCAATTCTGCCTGAGTCAACAAAGGATTGTCTTCTGCTCCCTCTTTCGTTTCTAAATGCTCCCGAATGGTGGAAAAACTAAGCAAAACAGACTCTTCTGGCAAAATAACACCAGAAGTGTTCCTATCATCAACGTCTATATCCCGCGTTTCATTCATTGAAGAGAATGGTGTAAAAACTTATTTCGCCCTGCTCTGTTGGAAATCATTCTATTTCCAACACATTCCTCCTATTCTTTCTATGAATAACAATTTTCTCATTTTTGTCAAATTTTTCTGCGTTTTTATTGCAATAAGAAAGCGAATAATAGACAAAAAAAATAGTCTGGCAAAAATATTTCTAAGTCTTATTGTGCAGATTTTCAAAAACTCACAATTCTGCGCCATCAACCCAAATCACATCCTCCCGTCCCCGCCACCACGTCAATTGACGTTTGGCATAATTTCGATTTCGTTTTTGATTTCGTCTCAATGCTTCTTCACGATCTATACGACCATCCAGGAAGTCCTTGATTTCACGGTATCCGAAACTGGTCAGAGCAGACCGAGAAAGAGTGTATTTTTTCAGGATCTTTTCTGTTTCCTCGATTAGTCCGTGTTCAAATTGCCATTCAGCACGTGTATCAATGCGCTCATAGAGTGTTTTTCGATCCCAATGGAGACCGATCTTTAAAACTGGAAATCGAGGCTTCCCTCTTTGTACTGATTTTTTATTGGGGGTTTCATGAAATATGTAATTTTCACTGATTGCATCCAACCACAACATCGTTCCCCCGCAGAGAATCGGGAGCGCTCCGCGAGAGCGAATCCGGTCGATACAATCAAAAGCGTATTTTTGAAAATCATACGCGGAAAACGTCGCATCAGGACGTATAAGATCAAGTCCCCAATGCGGAATGCCTTGCATTTCCTGAGCAGTGACTTTGGCAGAAGAAATATCCATCTCCTGATATATTTGTCTGGAATCAACCGAAAGAATCTCCGATGGAGAAATTTTTTTTGCTACTTCAACAGAAAATCCCGTTTTTCCACTCGCGGTTGGCCCCAATATCTCAATGATTGGATTGGCGTTCTCTTGAGCAAATTTTTTGATCAATTGAAGTATTTCTATTTTTGGGTAGAGTTTCATCGGACTCAATGATCAATGAACAATGATCAATGATCAAGAAAAAAATGACCTCGTAGTTTAATGGAAAAACATCCCCCTCCTAAGGGGAAACTTCAGGTTCGACTCCTGACGGGGTTACCAACAACTAACCTACATCTAACATGACATTTCTCGATACTGACATTTTCGCAAAAATCATTGCCGGAGAAATCCCCGCCGACAAGGTCTACGAAACGGACACTATTCTTGCCTTCCGAGATATTGCTCCTAAAGCCGGAACGCATATCGTGATTATCCCCAAAGAAAACCTTGTAACAGCAAAAGAAGTGACGGAACAAAATCTCTCGCTTTTTGGAGAACTCTTTCTGGCGGCAAAAAAGATCGCCGAACAAGAAGGCTTAGAAGGCTACAAACTTCACATGAACGTCGATGAAGTGGGAGGACAAGTGGTGCCTCATGTGCATCTACATCTTTTGAGCCCCGATTTTAAGACAAGTTTGTAACTTCAACACCTACTACATGGAGTAGGTATACCACTAGATGTAGTGGGTACCCCCTAGATCTAGTAGGTTCAAGTATTGTCATCAGCAATGACAGTTGATCATGTTTTTTTTATGTCTTCCTGAGGCATAGCTGAAGGATCTTCCGAATAAGATTATAATGAAGATTCTTCTCCGCCACGCCTGCCCGCCGTGGTGGGGCGGATCAGAAAGACAAATATTAAAATTCAAAAATAAAAACGAGAAAAAAGAATATAGAACGAAAAGTTCTTCAAACCCCCTTTTTACTTTTCTTTCTGATCACTGTTCATTGATCACTGAAAATTGACTTCTACCCCACATTCGTTCCAACTCCGACATCCGGGTCTTCGTCAATTCCGGACTCTGCCATCCATGTATCGGCGTTTTCTCGTATTCCCACCATTTGTTCTTCTTTTTCTCCCTCAACTTGATCTTCTTCGGCCCCTTGTTCTTGGTCTACTTGCGCCAATTCAGGTTTTGCATTCATCTCCGATTCTAGTTTCGATTTCGCCTTATCGGCTTCCAAACGCTCTTCTCGATGCGCTTCCTCTAATGATTTTGCCGCTTCTCTTTCCGACACGTCGACCTCAATGGTTCTTCCATTGACAGTTTTATATTCCACTTGTTTCAGATTTCCGACATTACTCACCCCTTTTTCTACATTTCCCAACTCTGCATTCCCAGCTTTTCCCCCCCTTACACCTCCCCCTTCCAACGCTTCTGCTCCGCGTCGAGCATTTTCAGATTCCTCAAGAGGGTCTTTCCCTTCTTCATCTTCAGGTGAAGACTCATTGTCCTCCATCTGTTGAAGTATCTCCGGATTTTTCACATTCCAGAGAACGCAAGTGTCGTCTTCCGAAAGCGAGAATGATATATTTTTCATGCAGGTAAGTGAGCGAGTTCTTGATCGAGCGCTGAAAGCTCCTTTTCTTCTTCTCTGACTGATTGTTCCTCTGCGATCCGATACGTCACTTGTATTTTTTTCTGAGCGGCACGTTTTCGGATCTGCGTCAGTTTTTTGTAATATTCGGTTTTGACCTTCTGTTCATTCTCCAATATGTCCTGCAGTTCCGCACGTTTCACCTCTTGCACGGTAGGAAGTTTCGCGCGAATGGATTCCTTTTGCTTTTCTGTGAAAAGTTCAGAAGCTTTGAGGAGTCGGAGAAGTGCTGTTAAGTCAAAAGCCATCGGGTTATTGTATCACAAATTATCATTTTTGGGAAATGATTTCTTCAGCCAATCAGGAATGCGCGAATCGCTCGGATCAAGCGTTACTTCTGCCGCACTGGTTCCCGGAGGAACGTCTGAAGATTTGGGCATTGCTCCGGTTGACTCATGCGATTGAAATGGCGCATCAAACGGGATATTTGCAGGAGGGGTAGGGGAAATAGTCGGACCCTCTGTTTTTTGGGGAAGAAATGATGTTTGAGCAGGATCGGCTTGCAGAAGCTCCTCTTTCTGAATTTCAACGTCTTCCGGGATATGCAATCGTCTTTTCTGAAAATCAATTACCAACTGCAATAATTGAAACTGAATTTCCGCTAACGTTCGCTTCTCAAGGAAAAAATCAAGACCATGCGTCACCATCTCTCCTGCCCCTCCCAACGCTCGATTCAGCTCTGAAAAATTAATATTGGGCGCCGAAGACCGCAGAGAGACTCTTGCTCCTGATTTTTCTTCTATAAAAAGAACCGCTAGCTCTGCTCCTTTCATATGCCGAAGCAATTCTCCTGTCATGTCTTCTATATCGGTGGATTCGGCTTCCGCCAATTCAAAATCCGCTTTACCAATCCCCGACCAAATAACTTTATGCACAGGATCAAACTCCAAATTGCCTAAAACTCTTCCCCATATTTTAAGGGTGGGAAGTGATTTCATTTTGAAAAGATGTTCGATAATATCCGATTGTGCCGCCCCTCGTGCCTGCAAACCGGATGCGGCCTCAAACGCGCTGGCGGTAGTTCCAGGTTCCTGGAAGCTCCCCGTGCGTTCAATAATCCCCGCCAAAAGCAGTGTGGCTATGTCTTCATCTATAAAGCCGGAAAAAGGTTCCGTGCTCTGAAAAAGATCAAATAACACCTCACATACCGCAGAGCGAGATACATCTGTCAGGTTCACTCGTCCAAAAAAGTCGTTAGAGGGAGAAACGGATATATTCACAATAGGAACCGTGGCAAAGAGTTGTGTGTGCTCCTCAAATGTTTTCCCGAGTGATTCCAATTTTTCCGCCCCCAGTACCACTATCAAGTCGAATCCTCCCTCACTTTGCGAAAACGTTACATCGCGTTCCGAAAAGAATCCTGATTTCGGAGAAATCAGAATATCAACCGAGTTTTCTTTGACCGAATACTTTACTCGATCGACTTTGGCTTGGTCGGTCGAAACCGAAATAATAAAATCACTGTCCTCTCCTAATCCCTGTGCGAGTGACGCTTTTCCTCCTACAAATTCCAAATTGGATGGGAATGGTCCTGGAGCAACCGCTGTTACGTCCTTACCGGAAGACTCAAGCATCTTCTTGAGCGCCAAAAGACCGCATATATCGTCCCCTGAGAACTTCTCCGGAAGCGTGATACAAATTTTCTGTGCACGCCGGAGAAAAGCTATCACTTGTTCGGTAGGGATCGTATTCTGAGAACTTGCCATTTTTTAAGTTTAGGCTAAATTATAAAATATTTTGATAAGAAAGTCAAACAGAAATAGATCACAAGATTACAAGACCACGAGATTACGAGTTTAAAAGTTCCCTTGTTAACTTAGTCCTCTTGGGAATCCGTTGACTCGTTGTCTATTTCCATTGATAATGAAGCCATGTTGGACATCAAAGCTCTCCGAGAGAATCCTGAATATTTCCAAAAAGCGCTCAAACGAAAAGGCGTTGATGGGAAAGTAATTCAAGATGTTCTCAAAGCTGATGAGTTACACCGAAACCTTCTTCAACGCATTGAAGAACTTGCTGCACGCCAAAATGAGGTATCCAAAAAAATGCCTTCTCTTTCGGGAAATGAAAAAGAAAAAGTATTAGCAGATATGAAAACTATTTCAGCAGAAAAAAAGGAACTCCAAACGCAACAAGAGCAATCCGAGGGTGTCCTGCAGGGGCTTTTGGAACAGCTCCCTAATCCCCCATCAGACTCAACTCCTGATGGAAAAAGCGATGAGGGGAATGTCATCGTACGCACAGAGGGGAAAATTCCAAAATTTGATTTCACACCACGGGAACACTGGGAAATTGCCGAAAAACTCAATCTTCTCGACACCGAACGAAGCGCGAAGGTATCAGGGGCTCGATTTTATTATTTACGAAACGAACTTGCCATTCTCCAGCAGGCACTAATGTTTTGGGCACTGCAAGAAGTCACTAAAAAAGGATTTTCTCCTACCATTCCTCCTTTTCTCACACGAAAACAGGCAATTTACGGCACCGGCTATCTCGCCAAAGAAGAAAATTATATCGTGAATCCCGGCGAGGACGATTTATACTTGGTGGGAACCAGCGAGGTGCCGATGGTAAGTTTCTATGCGGATGAAATTCTGGAAGAATCTGATATGCCTCAAAAATTCGTTTCCTATTCTCCATGTTTCCGTCGAGAGGCGGGAAGCTATGGAAAAGACACGAAGGGTATGTTTCGCGTGCATCAGTTTGAAAAAATAGAAATGGTCGTGTTTTGTCTTCCCGAACAAGCAGAAGATATTCACCAAGAACTTTTGGCACTCGAAGAACATTTGCTCCAGCAACTCGGCATCCCCTACCAAGTCGTCGATGTCTGTACGGGAGATTTGGGATTATCAGCTGCCAAAAAATATGATCTCGAAGCATGGCTTCCGGGACAAAAGCAATATCGGGAAATGACCTCTACTTCCAACTGTACTGACTTTCAATCCCGCCGGCTCAATATCCGCATACGACGAAAAAGTGGCGAAATTGTTCACGCCCACGTCCTCAATGGTACCGCTGTCTCCAGTCGTCCGGTTATTGCCATTTTGGAAAACTTCCAGCAAAAAGACGGATCGGTAGAAATTCCGAAGATATTACACGAACTGTGCGGATTTAAAAAGATAGAAAAAAAATGTCTTCCTGAGACGTAGGCGAAGGATCTTCGTTGTTATAAAGAAAAGAAAGATTTTTCTCCCTCGACTTTGCTCGAGATCAGAAAGACAGTATTTTTTAATCCCCCCTTTCTCGTAATCTCGTCATCTATAGCCAAACAAACATAAAATGTCATATACTTCGCTTTCTCCTTGTCATCTCGACTGAACCCCGCAAAGCGGGGTGAATGGAGAGATCTCTTGCATTTTTTAAGGGATTCCTCCGCCCATTCGACAGGCTCCCTGGCCTAGCCCGACCAGGGCAGGCCCCGGTCGGAATGACAATGTGTGTCATTTTATATTTGGTTAGCGATATTCATCAGAATTCTCGAATCTGCAATGCCGGCATCATATTCTTTCCTGCGAGAATATCAGAGAGCAAAACAAACTTGTCCCCTTTTTTTATTGAACACATTTTTTGTTCAATAATTTTTTTCATTGCTCTTTGGATCGTCTTCTCCGGGTCAGATGAGAATTTTATTTCCGCCGCTTCCACCCCCCACACCAGTTGCATTCTACGACAGGTATCGATTTCATTTGTCATTGCCAAGACTGGCACTTGCGGACGAAAACTCGCCATCATATTTGCCATGTGTCCGCTGCGGGTAATAACCACAATCGCTTTAATCTCCGGAAGATCGATAGCGGCCGCAGCCGCACTTTTACAAAACTCACTCCGCTCACAATCAGGTTCCGTACGTCTGATAGAACGCTTGGTCAGGTAATTTTTTTCAGTGGCAAGCGCAATTGACCGCATCGCCTCGACAGATTTCAAAGGGAATTTTCCCCCCGCAGTCTCTCCTGACAACATTACTGCGTCGTTTCTCTGCCATGTGGCAGCAAAAACATCTGTTACTTCTGCACGAGTCGGCATCGGGCTGTGTTGCATAGACTCGAGCATCTGCGTCGCCACAATGACCGGTTTTCGGTATTGCCCCGCCATACGCGCTATTTCCCACTGGACAATCGGCACTTCAGCGAATGGGATTTCCGCTCCCAAGTCCCCTCGCGCCACCATAATGCCATCTGATGCTTCAAAAATCGACCCCAGTCGTTCCACAGCATCGAGTGTTTCTATCTTTGCAATCACAGAAATAAATGATTTTTTGTCTTGCAGAAACTGCTTTACTTTTCTGATTTCTTCGGCGGAACGAACAAAAGACAACGCTATGAAATCCACACCCTTTTTTATCCCGAAATGAATATCCGCCCAATCTTTATCAGTGATAGAGTCCAGCGATACATCTTTCCCAGGAAGATTGAGGTGACGGCGAGAAGTAAGTTCTCCCCCGTCGATTATTTCACAAAACACGTCTTTCTTTTTCTTCTCTTTTACTCGAAGCGTCATATTTCCATTATCCACAAGAATAGTATCCCCCACTGCCACATCGTAAATAAAGGCATCATAGTTGACAGACACTTTTCCCGAAGCTTCGTAATCGGATGCATGATCAACCGTCAAAATAAGAGTTTTTCCTTTTTTCAATTGAATCGGCACTTTTAAATCCCCCGTACGAATCTCTGGACCTTTTGTGTCCAGCATAATAGCGCAGGGATAAGCACGCGTTTTATTAATCTTCTGAATACGATCTATCACTCGTCCATGCCACGCGTGATCTCCATGAGAAAAATTCAAGCGAAATACGTTTACCCCTTTCTCTATAAGCTTTTCCAGCATTTCAAGGCTCTCTGTCACCGGACCGACGGTTGCAACAATTTTTATTCTGCGCATATCAGGGGAAATTGTAGTTTATTTTTGAAAAGACGACAAAAAAATAAACTCCACCAATAAGAGAAAAAGTCCGAAAAGTACCGCCTCAAAAACTCCCAACAGACGAAATAACTGCAAACCCAAAAGCACGGTTACAAAAAGTGCTAGAAAAATCCCTCTTCTCAGCGCAACAAAAAACACGGGGGTTCCCAATTTTTTCCCTCGCACGATTTCTGATCCAAAAAAACACACAAATGTTCCAAAAGAGGCAATCCCAAAAAAAATCGAAATGAAGAATGTAAAAAGAGCAATAAAACTCTGTGGCCCCAGGGGATCAAGACTGGTAAGAGAGGTATAAAAAATAGAGCCACTCAAGAGCAAAACAAGAAACGTAAGAAAAAAGTTTCGAAACATATTTGTTGAAGGAAACACTGAAAAACTACACTTTTCTAAATTTTTTAGAAAGAAAAAAGTACTTTTTCTAAAAAATTAAAAGAAAAGTTCATCCTAAAAAATATTATCTTTTCGGCTACAAAAAGCTCAAAAATTTTTTAACGGATGATTTTTCCAGTGTTTTCTTAAAAAAGCCCTAAGAAAGAAGAAATCGCCTCCCATGTACTCCCTCTATCATACAAAAAAAGAAGTGTGATAGGAAGCAGGAAAGCACCGAGAGGCACTTTTGATTTTCGTCCCAACTTTCCCCAAAAGAGAAAAGGAAGGCATACGAAAAGTCCTAAAACATAGGATAAAAAAAGTGCAGGAAATAAGAGATCTATTCCCAGCAAAAGCCCCATAAATGCTCCCAATTCCATATCTCCCGCTCCAACCCATGTCCCACGAGAAAAAAAATACTGCAATGCATAGAATGCAAAACCAATACCGCCTCCCAACAAGAAATCAAGGAATACACTTTCTCTGGTAAAACTCCAGGCAAGAGCAATTCCCACTGCCGGAAGGGAAATGCGCCGATCAACTTCCTGAAATCGTATGTCGTATACAAAAAGAAGCAGTGCACAAAAAACGGAAAGAAACAGGAATATCGAGCCAGAAGTTGAATAAAATTTTTGTACAAACAAAAAGGCCGTCACGGCAAATAGAAGCTCTGTAAGTGGGTAAAAAATAGAAATAGAAGTGTGACAAAAGCTACATTTCCCTCGCTGAAAAACCCATGAAACAAGAGGAATTAAATGGCGCACACCAAGCGTTTTTCCACATTTTGTGCACCGAGAACGTCCTGACAAAATACCTTTTTGATCATGGTGCAGCCTCCAAACAAGGAGAGTAGCAAAGCTCCCCAGACAGGCTCCTCCAAGCAGTGCTACCAAAGAAGGAAGAATATTATGCATGCGTATTTGTAAAAGTCTGACACAGAAAGAAAACTACAAAAAGAAGAAGGAACGAGAATATACTACTGAGGTATTTGAGAAACCCTCAAAAATAGCAAAAAACGAGGCGACAAGCCGAACTTCCAATGAGACGTACGGATTTTGTACGACGAATGAAGTTTGGCGCAGTCAACGATGTCTTTTGCATTTTTCAGGGTTTCCATTTGTAAAAATTAATCGCGACACACAGCAAGTATAAACTTTTCAACCGCAAGCTCCAATTCTGATGTATCATCAACCGAAAGAAAAATTTTTCCCGTTTTTATATTCTGTTCCATTTCAAACAATTGATCATACATGGCCTGTATCTTTCCCCGCGAGAAGTGCTGTGTATGGGGGATTGTTTTTTGTATGACAAATGGATTAAGTTTTGTACTGCTCGCAATGCTTCTTTGGTCTAATCCTTGTTCAATCCCACTTCGTAACTGCGCATGAATACGAACTTCTCGTTGAAGCATTGGAAAAATTTCATGAACCGAAATTCCACTTTCAAGCAATTCCCTGAATCGACGAAACGCCGATTGGACAGACCGACGACTCAGACTCTCCAAAAAATCCCAGATAACTGCCTGAGGATTCGGAAGTACTAAATCCGTTATCATCTTCTCTGTCACTTCTCCCTCGCTAAACGCAACAAGTTTTTCTATTTCTCGAGACAAGTGCCACAAGTTTTCACCACACCGAGAAAGTAATTTTTGGGCACATCCGTGAGACATTTTCCCTCCGGCTTTTTCTGCAAAACTTTGGATCCACCGAAGCGTTTTGGGTCCGTCAAAGGGATCAAACCGTTCTACTTGAGCCTGCTCCAAAAAAAACTTCGAAAATTTTGTTCTCTTGTCTAATTTTGGTTCAATTACCATGACCGTACAGGTGTCTTTTTGCTCCTCTAATTTTTCGAAAAAATTCACCTCTTCCGCTACTTCGAACTTTTCTCCATCCCAAAAACTCTCTAAAAAAAGAAGTCTTTTCCCTCCAAACAAGTTCTGTGTAAAAACAGAGTTCTCTACGTCAGCGAAGGTATTTATTTCTTCGAATATCTCTATATCACCATCGGGATATTTCTTCCGAAACGCATCACGATAAAAATTAATTCTTTCTCTCAAACGAAAATCGTCTTCCCCACAAATCAAAATAAGATTCGAGATCATGCTTCCAAAAATTTAATATTTCTCATTCCCACCCCCGCCCCATGGTCCAAACGTAACACATATTTCTTACCAGAAAAAGCATGATTTGCTTCTTCTGATATATTATTCGGCCATTCTACAAAGGTGGAGCAGGTTCTATCTTCGGCTATATCACCAAAACCGCGTGCAAAGAACTCAGCAGGAGAAGAGAGTCTATAAAAATCGAAATGAGCGAATGCTCTCTCTCTTCCCTGATATTCGTTCAAAAAAACGTAGGTGGGAGAACATATCTCTTTTGTTACTCCGAAATGCATTAACACTTCTCGTATAAAAAACGTTTTCCCAGCCCCCAACCCTCCTTCCAAAAAAAGGGAAAAATTTTCCTCTGGCGATAAAAAATTTTGGAATATCTCTTTCGCCAATAGTTTAGTTGCTTCTTGATTGGGAACTTTTTTCTGCAAAATCAGTTTCATTTTCAGAATTTTTCAGTACACTCACGGCTGAAATGTAGACAAAAAAAATGAAAATTCAATTTTTTGGTGAAAACTGTTTCTCTCTCTCCGACAAGAAAGCAACCGTTGTTTTTGATCCCAATCAAAAGTGCACACTTAAAAATGTGGACTTTGTAACAAATTCTGGACAATTCAAGAAAGCCACTCAAACACTTTCCGCCAAAAAAACACTCTCGCTTCCTGGAGAGTTTGAAATTTCTGGTGTTTTGGTGCGAGGGTTCTATTCTCGACCGGAAAATGTTGTGTACAAAGTTACTTGCGAAGATGTTGCTTGTGCTCATTTTGGAACTCTGGAAAAGAAACCTTCTCCTGAATTTTTTGAAAAATTGGGGGAAAATATAGACATTGTGCTCCTGAATCTCAATGAAAAATTCACCCCCAAAGACGCAAAGGAACTCATTGAAACCCTTGAACCGCGTTGGACTATCATCGGTGGAGACCAGTCTCTCTTCCCAAAAATGATAGAAGAGGGAGCGAAATTACTGGAGGAAAACAATTTTTCTGTATCCTCCACAGCCCTCAACGAAGAGAAAACCGAAATATTGATTTTGTCGACATAGAGCAGATTCAGAATAAAATGATATTTAATTTTGTCTTTCTGAGCCCCGCCAAGGCGGAGAGAAGAATCTTCATTATATCCTTTAAAATGCTTATTTTGAAGTTCCTTCGACTCTCCCGCGTACGCGGGATCGCTCAGGAAGACATTTATATATCATGTCATTTTATTCTGAATCTGCTCTAGAAAGACACAAAAAAACCGCCTCCGTTTGTATATGGGGCGGTTTTTTCCAGAACACTTTGAGACATCTATTCCGTCACAAGTGCAATCTTTTCTGCTTTTGGTCCTTTATCGGACTGACCCATCTCAAAAGTGACGACGTCACCTTCTTTGAGGCTTTCAAATTCAACGCCTTCAAGATCGTTGGCGTGGAAGAAAACATCTTTTGATTCTCCCTCGGGAGAGATGAATCCAAAGCCGTTTAAAAGCTTTTTTATGGAACCTTTCATGGTAAGAAGAGGTTAAGAAATATATTCCGCAAGATTTGTATTGGAGGAATCTATTATCAAACCCTCTAAAACGCGACCATTGGAAACTCATATTACAAGGTAAAAGAGAATAAGCAAGGACTTTGCAAAGTTCGCAAGATTTGTGCTGACTTGCCATGCATAGTTTTGTCCACAAACAGCCCGCCTTCGCATAAAGCTTCGTCGGGCACGCTTCCATTTCCGATTCGTTACACTCATCGCAAAGCGAAGTGTGGTGCCGCGAGATAGAATTGAATTCACCACGGCGAACTTACAGCTACCGACACAAGGATTTTCAGTCCTTTGTCCGCCGCGGCGGACTACCGCGGAATACAAAGTCACGCCCTTTCCCAGTTTTTAATATTTTTTCTCTCACCATAGCTTCTGAACGAGAATTGAAAAATTCAAAATGAATAAGTTTCCATGGAGCTCCATTTTTCGTAGATTTTTCAAAACCAGAATTATGCTGAAAAAGCCTTCTTTCTAAATTATTAGTATGACCAGTATACATTTTACCTGTCTTGGAGCTGTATAAAACATACACAAAGAAGCAATCCATACTTTTTTCGTAAAGAAATGTGGTGCCGCGAGATAGAATTGAACTATCGACACAAGGATTTTCAGTCCTTTGCTCTACCACTGAGCTACCGCGGCGAACAAAGCATGGATGATTGCCAAAAAGAACGAACGAATTGTACGAGAAAATAAACGTCAGTCAACGTTTTTATTGAATCCCAAACGCTAAAAAAGCGCCCCCGAAGGGACGCTTTTAATAGAATCGTCATAAAACATTACTGAACTGCTTCTGCCGCTAACACTCCTATTTTCGCGGCTTGTTCTCGTGTGAGAGGATCATTCGGTCCGAAGCGTTTTCCATTTAAACCTGTTTGCTCGTACCCAGAAACAATTCCATTTTCCACCGCCCACACGATCGCTGGCACATAGTCCGCTCTCACTGGCACATCAGTAAATCCTGAATCCATTCCTTGATATTGGCTCAAATCAACTTCTGCCGCTCGAGCCAAGAGAGAAATTGCATTCGCACGGGAAATAGTACTGTGAGGAGCTCCCTCTACTTCCAAGCCAGCGCTGGCTGCCGCATGGAAGTATGGAGTAGACCAATCTCCCGTGGCAGTTCCCGAAGTATCGTATCCAAAGAGACGAAGCGCAATCGCCAATGTCTGAGCGGTTGTCAGTTGATCCGTTGGTCCAAATTTCCCAGAACCATCGGCATATCCTGTCATCAAGTTTGCCGCAGATGCGCGACGAATGTAATCTGCCGACCAAGTGGACGACGACACATCATTGAAGTTCTTCGGCGTTCCTTCCGTAAAGGCTCGTACTTTTTCCATAGCTGCCATTTTTCTTGCATTTTGTCCCATCCCCACAGATTGTTGAGTCGTTTCTGGAGCAGTTTGTTCTGTAGAAGAAGTGCTTCCTTGTGCAGATGTCCCCTCTGTTGACCCTGTTGTCGTTGCTGTACCAACGGTAACCGTGTGTGTTTCTTCTGTATAACACATATCACTGCTCCCCTGGCTTGGAACTGAAGCAAACATGGAAACCGAACCAACTGACGAAGGAACTTCTACTACAAGCGTTCCTACCCCATATCGTATATCAATATCATTCACTGGTACTTGCGTACCGTTTAATTTTATTGTCATGGCATTCTTCGCCGTGAAAAAATTAGACAACACCTGCGAGTTTTGTTTTGGTTTAATCTCAAAAGAAGCCTTTCCTATTTCAGAAGAAGTAAAATTTAAAAGCTCTGGCGGCATACATTCTACTACTCGGTTTGATGATCCCCCTCCTCCCCAAATTCCGAAAGTAGAAGCTTGCACAGCTGATCCATCAGCAATAGCAACAAGATTATTTCCTGCCAAATCATCTATCACAGCGGTTGTTGCTCGTATATAACTATTCACAAGAGCCATAACTAAACTGGTATCATTTCTCAACGCCAGATAATCGGTAGCACTGAGCGTAACCACAATGGATGCTCCGTTCGCAGAAGCTGTAGTGCTATCAGTAAGCGTGTAAGAAGTAGTTGCCGTTGCCGCGTCCTGAAAAGTTATTCCTGTTACCGTAAGCGTGGCAGCATCCACTGACTCAGTAAAATTTAACGTAGCTGTTTTTGTCCCTGCCGCCATATCGAGTGTCCATGTAAGAATCTGTGGATTCGCTTTATCGGTCATTGCTACACTCGATTGATCAAGGGAACTGTTTCCCACCGCCAAATCGTCGATCATATCCGCCGCCACCGCATCAAAGGTAGGCGAACCAGTAATATTTGTCGTATTTGCCGTACCACCCGCGATAGCCAGAGTAATCCATCGATCATCCACCGCCGCATCAAGCGCAACTGTCCCTGCGGCAACGATTGCCGCCGTTGTCAGCGTTCCACCGGCACTGATCGTGGAAGACTTATTCAAATATGATGAATCATCCACATTTTCTGTAAAGATGAGCACTAAATGGTCAATCGTTCCATTCGAATCGTTATCATAATAATTTGCGCCCGTAATAAAAGGCGCGGCTCCGTCAATAAAAGTTACTTGTGCCTCTGCCTTTGGCGTAGTATTTTCATTGGTTCCATCTGTCAACGAGAAATTTGCGTTTCCATCCACTGATGTAATCTCAATTGTTCCCGCATTTTCAGAGGTATCAAATGCTGACGACTCCGTTCCAAGTAACACTGTTACAGAGGAGGCAACTCCCGTGATAAGGTCCGTCGTAACACCTCCAAACGCTGCAGCAGTAAAGTCTCCGACATTACTCAATGTGAGATTGTCTGCTGCCATCACACTCGCCACATCCAATGTTTCTGAAAAGGTGATCAAAAAACGATCTATTTTCCCATCTGTATCGCCATCTTGATAGGTCGCGCTCTTTATCTGTGGCGCTGCTCCATCATTTTCCGTATCGGTCGCATCATTATCTCCGGTTGCCGTCGCCACCAGTTGTGTATCAGCGCCATCATTATATTCAATTCCCGCATCCACTCCTTGTTGAACGTAAATAAATTCCAAATCCGCATTCAAAGTATCAACCGTTAAATCCGTATCACCTTCAGTCAAATCCACATTCAGCACCAAAGGATCGGAAGAAGCGTTCACAAAATCAGTCGTTGCCGCGACAGTTACTGCACCAACCCCATCATTCACCGTTATTCCATCAAGACTATGAAGCGCTGCAGTATTAGTGGAATCATTATCGATTGTCACCTGAATACGATCTATCTTTCCATTCGCATTCGTATCAAGCAATGTGATGTCTGTTATTACATTATCCGCCGCAAAAGCGCTGGACACAAAAAAGAAAGAAAAGAGAAACGCAGGCAGAAGTTTCCAGAGGGAAATATTGCGTGCGTACTGCTGAAAGCGGTGAAAGACACCTATCATGGAGAAGAATAAGAAAAAAGGACACCCCCCTTCTTTGAAAGTTCGTTGTGAGAGGATAACGTTCCCATAACTTTTATGTTTATTTCCGTGAAGTATAGCGATTGGTTTGCAATGTCAAAGTTTTTTGTCTTGTTCTTTCTCAATTTTTTCATTCTTTCTTCATTTTTGAAAGAACTATCGTTCCTGCATTTTCACCGCCAGTGTTTCCACTTCTTGCCCTGCCATAGCTTTGCCAAGCCCTTCCGATATTTCCGCTAATTTTTTGGAATCACGATAATGAATCACTGCTTCGACCATGGCTTTGGCTGTTTTTTGGGGGTTTTCAGATTTAAAAATCCCCGATCCCACAAATACCCCTTCTGCTCCTAACTCCATCATAAGCGCGACATCAGCGGGAGTAGCGATTCCTCCTGCCGCAAAATTCACCACCGGCAATTTTTTCTCCTTATGTATTGCTTCGAGCAACTCCAACCGAAAGCCTGTTTTTTTTGCATACGCCACAAGTGCTTTTCGAGACATTTTTGTGACACTTTGGATTTGCAACTGTATTGCGCGCATATGACGCACCGCTTCTACGACATTGCCGGTTCCGGCTTCCCCTTTGGTACGAATCATTGCCGCCCCTTCCTGTATACGCCGTAATGCTTGTTCCAAATCTATGGCTCCACAAACAAAAGGGATCTGAAATTGAGATTTATCAATATGGGCACTTTCATCTGCCGGAGTGAGAACCTCTGACTCATCAATAAAATCAACTTCTAACGCTTCCAAAATGTGCGCTTCGGCGAAATGCCCGATACGCACCTTTGCCATAACTGGGATTGTTACCGCTTTCTGGATTTCTCGAATCATCTTGGGATCGCTCATGCGAGCCACTCCTCCGTCCCAACGAATATCGGCGGGGACTCTTTCGAGCGCCATAACAGCGCACGCTCCAGCGCTTTCGGCAATACAAGCCTCTTCTACTGTTGTGACATCCATGATGACACCTCCTTTGAGCATCTGAGCCAAATTTTTACCGAGCGCGTAAGAATCTTTTTTCATATTCGTTGGCAGGAGTGTAGCGGAAAATTAGAATTGAGAGAAAAAATATTCATGCATCGTCGAAGACTCAGTCAGCTCCGGATGAAACGTGGAAATTAAGACGTTTTCATTCCGACACAATATTGGTTCTCCTTCATAAGAAGCCAAAATTCGAACCCCTTTCCCTACTCGAACAATGCGAGGCGCACGAATAAACACCGCTGGGATATTTCCTTCTCCTCCTTGTACGGAAATGAGGGTAGAAAACGAATCCATCTGACGTCCGTATGCATTTCGTTCCAAATCCACATCAATACAATCCAGGGAATATGGAGATGCTTTTTTCCCGAGGAGTATGGCTCCCGCGCATGTACCCCACAATTTCAAATTTCCTTTTTCATTCTGCTTTTCACAAAACGCATCAAGTCCCGTACTCACCATATGGTGTCCGATCACCGTACTTTCTCCTCCGGGGATAATAAGATGCGTCAGATCTTTCGCATCCTGAAGTGACAAAACTCGTTTTACAGCAACACCCAATCTCTCACCCACTAATATGTGCTCTTCTATTCCCCCCTGAAAAGCCACAACCCCCACTTGAACATTTCGTCTCTCCATCGTTCAGTAGCATAATGCATCAAGCGTAACATTTCCCGCAAAACGCACTTCCGATACCTTGTACTCTGGAAAAACCGAGTCATCATCCTGAATCAAAGTGCTTGGCAAATGAAAAATATGATAAGGCTGCTTTTTGGAAAACTGCAACTCTCGTGCAAAAGTAGCCCTGCTTTTTTGCCGATTGATACCAGTAACAGTCACTACCGGTATTTCTTCCTGAGCAATGGAAACCGGATCCGATTTGAGCACCAAGCGAACTCCATTCTGACAAGTATTTTCCGGAATAACGTACTCTTCTTCTGCTATTTTGCGCCCCAAAATCAACGGAAATTCACTATTTTGCTTCATGAGTACCCCCCTCTCTAATTTTGATTCCAGAGAAACAAGAGCATTCGCTATAATGCTCTCGAAAGTCTCATTTTCAACACCGTCTTCCGCAACCGCTCCCAATTCTTCCACTGTCGCCCCCTCCCCTTCGATCAAAGAAGTACGAAAAGCAACAATCGGATTCTGCCCTTGTCGTATATTTTGACTCCACACAAAGAGTCCCAATACCAAAAAAACACCTCCCACAACCGGCCAAAAAAATTTGTTCTTCATCACGTTTATGGTATCTCGCTTTGAAAAAAAATCAAAATATTCGTCTTCACGAGAACAAAGAGTAAACTAGGCGTATGGATCAAGTATCGCTCTGGTACGCTTCTCTCGACAAACCATTTTTCTCTCCTCCGTCTTGGGTGTTCGGTCCCGTATGGTTCTGTCTTTATATCCTTATTTTTATCAGTTTCAGTTCCGTATTATGGCTTTTCTTAAAAAGAAAAATCCCATTTTTCGTCGCCCTTCCCTTTTTTATTAATATCTCAGCGAATCTTGCGTTTGCACCTCTTCAATTTCAATTGCAAAACAACTGGCTCTCACTCCTCGATATTCTTATTATTCTAGGAACTCTCATTTGGGCTATGAAAGTTATTTATCCTCTAAAACGCTGGATTTTTATTTTTCAAATACCCTATTTACTCTGGGTCGCATTTGCCACTCTTTTGCAAATTTCTATCACATTTTTAAACCTGTGAAGCTCCTCGGGCTTACGCCCGAGGTATCTAATTATTTTACCCAGCCTTCGTTCGCCATATGGCGAACTACGGCGGGTTTATTCGCCTTTGTGCCGCGAAATCCGCCGTCTTGTCCGCCGAAGTCTTGACGAAGGTCGGAAGCAAATCTTCTTTCTGTCTACTTTTATAATGATTGCAAACGCATTCATCCCCGAGCTAACGCTCGGGGTTTTCTGCGTAGGCGGATAAAAAAATATTGGAATCTATTTTTTTGTGCTACCATAAGCGAAACAAACACTTACCATATTTCTTCATGATTTTCCTTAAAAAACACCACCCGACTCACAAAAAATATTCTTCTATTGCACTCTTGTTCGCACTCATTCCGGCGCTTATTTGGCTTGATATGATGTATGCTTTATTTCGAGAATACATTTTGATTCCGTTGTATTATTCTCTCCCCGACAGTGCTTATGTCACTGTTATGTTAGTTTTTCCAGTGATTGCTCTCGTTTTCGCAACCATTGGGCATCTCCAAACCCCGAAAAAAACAAGAGACTACGGACTCGGAGTTATGGTGCTCTCGATTATTTTGGTTATACTGATGGCCCTTGCCTTCTCTCCTTTACGCGAGGGGTAGTATCTCCGATGATAAAAAAAAAGTTTGCGAAAAAATCCCTTGGACAAAACTTCTTACACTCCGTTGAAGTACGAGATCACATCCTGCAAGAAGCGGGAGATATTTGCGGAAAAAACATTTTGGAAATCGGTCCGGGACTTGGCTTTCTTACGACCAAGCTTCTCCAAAAAAAAGCAAACGTAACAGCCGTAGAACTCGACCGAAGAGCCGCTACCATGCTCCGAGAAGACCTGGCACAGAAGAAAAATTTCTTGCTTCTGGAAGAAGATATTCTCCACACAACCTTCGACACGCTCCCCTTTCCCCGAGGAAATAATGCATCGTCTGACCCATATGCCATTATTGCCAATATTCCTTATAATATTACATCTCCCCTCCTCCGGAAAATTTTCTCTGCCACTACTAAAAAACCAGACTATGCTCTCCTTATGGTACAATATGAAGTAGCAAAAAAAATAGCCGTCGATCCGAAAGACACGAAAAAACCCAAACATTCATTACTTTCTTTATCGGTCGAGATATTTGCTGAGAGCGAATTCCTTTTCAAAGTCGGACGAGAAAACTTCAATCCCGTTCCAAAGGTTGATTCCGCCGTCATACGCATAACAACGCGAAAAAAACAATGTGTCTCTGCGTCCATGGAACATGATTTTTTCAACGTCCTTCACGCCGGATTTTCCAGAAAACGAAAAAAAATCGGGAATGTCCTCGGACCATGTCTTGGAATTCCAAGCGAAGTATTGCTCGGCAATATCGATCCCAACAGACGCGCTGAGACCCTCAGTGTGCCGGAATGGATCACTATCACCCAGAATTTTCAAAAAGAAAAATCGTAAGAACAGAGGAATGCTCTGTTCCTACATCCTAGAGGCGAAATAGAACGCATCAAAAAAATCATTCTTATGAACAAATTTCCAAAAAGATTCCAAGAACGTATCCACGAGCTACTTCCGCAAAAGGAATGGAACGATTTTTTCCATAAAGCCACCGAACCACTGCCTCGAACTATCCGTATTGCCACCGATTCCAAATTAATACAACACACACCATCTGACTGGCAATTATCTCCCGTTTCGGAAATGTCGGAAGTATTTTTTATCGAAAGAACAAACCAACGTGAAGTTCCTCTTGGGAAAACATTGGAGCATTTTTCGGGGGAAATATATGTTGCCTCTCTTTCTTCTCTTTTATCCGTCCACGTTCTTGATCCAAAACCCGGCGAACGAATTCTCGACCTTGCTGCCGCTCCCGGCTCCAAAACCACCTTTATCGCGGATAAAATGGGTCACTCAGGCGTGCTGGTAGCGAATGAGCCAAGTTCTTCTCGTTCGGCAAAACTCAGCGCAAACTTAAATCGAATGGGTGTTTCCAATTGTGTTCTTCTCCAACAAGATGGTGCCTCACTGGACCGAATGTTTGGGGAGGAATTTGACCGAATACTTCTTGATGCACCCTGTAGCTCGGAAGGATTTGGAAGAAAAAAATCAGATTTTTTTCAAAAAAGTTGGACCGAACGCACGATATTAGAATCCGCAAAACTTCAAAGAAAACTTATATTTTCCGCTTTTAATATGCTTTCCCCTGGTGGCACAATGGTCTACTCCACCTGCACCTCCGCTCCAGAAGAAAACGAAATGATTGTCCAACATCTCCTAGAAAAGTATCCTTCCCACGTCGAAATTCTTCCTATTGACCTAGGAACTATTCCACACAAAAAAGGAATTTCCTCTTTTTTGGAACAAAAAGCTTGTCCCCGACTCCGATCCGGGATCAGTTCAAAAGTGTCAAACAATGTGCGACGCATTTTCCCTCATCTATCAACTGACAGGTGGGATTCCGAAATTTTCTTTTTAGCAAAAATACGGAAACGCGCTTCCCTCTTTCTTCCTCCTCCGTCTTTTATACAAAGACAAAATGCCAGTACTGTTCTGCAAAAAAAACAAAGCGCAACCATTATTGCCCGGACGGCGAAATACTTCGGAATGGAACGGTCTCTTTTTGAAAAATATGTTCTCACCGAACGAAATGGAAAATTATTCCTCAGCACAAAAGAAGCTGCGCAATTCGCCTCTTACAAGCAACACCAACGAGTAGGTCTTCCTTTTCTCGATCAGAACGGAGTTATCACATCCTCCTTTGCCATTCACTTTGGGAAATATGCTACGCAAAATACATTTTCCCTTTCTGAAGAAGAAAAAAACAGATGGCTCGAAGGATATGATTTGGAAATAACATCGCCCAAAAACGTTCTTCCAAACGGAAGCGAAGTTCTCGTATTCTTTGAGAGATTTTGTCTTGGCTTGGGAAAAGTACAACAGGATGGGAAAAAAATAAAAAACAAACTCGAAAGAAGCATTGTATTTTGACAGCAACGACCAAAATTTAGTAGGATGCGAGAGATGAGAAGTTTTATTTTTGTATCCGGTCTCTTGCTCTCATTTTCGCTCCTTTCATCCGCTGAAGCAGCTTGGTGGGAAGACGTTTTTGAGCAAAGTCATGCAAGCCTTATCCAATACGAGAAACCGCGAAGCTCGGAAGTAAAAAGAAACATACGATCACGTATTACACCTCGATCTTTCTCCACAGAGAAAAAATCCCTTTCTCTTCGTTCTTCCGCCCCTCTTTTTGGTCCTGAAAAAAATCAACGAATCGGACTTGGAGCTATGAGAGAACGTCCGATTCCAAGACTTGGTATAAATTACAAATTCGAGCGGGAACTTCCGATGAGACGCATCAGCAATCTTGGATTTGGAGCCAGTTCTTACAAACAGCGTGTTCGAAATGAACGTGGGCGAGATAGAAGCAATGCTTCCGAACAGAAAGAGAATTATTTACAAAACAAGAGGAATACTTTTAATCCGGAGAAACACGAAGCAGTTCCGTCACGTACAATGGAGCAGTGAGTACATAAAAAATTTCTCCCAAAATTCATGAAAAAAATTTTTATAGGAGTCTCAATCGTACTTCTAGCCGGATGTCAGCAGGTAAAAAATGAAGAGTCTCCCATGGAATTTATGTCCGAAGAAGTAGATACTGCAGGACTCGATGAGATCTGCGGTGGATATGATGGGCTTTCTTGCGCCTCCGGTTTGGAATGTCAATTCGACGGAACGCTCTCGCAAGGACAAGGAAGATGTATTCGTTCCACAGGAGAAGAAGCTGGAGAGTGTCCCGAAGTAAAATCTCCCGTTTGCGCTCAAAAAGGAAGAACCAAGAATGCGTACTTAAATGGATGTGAAGCCCTCAGGCACGAAGCAGAATTTGTGCACGCCGGATTTTGCCAACCGGATGAAACGGTAAAAGAAAGTTGCGAAGGCGAAGTGAAGGCTATCGGAAATTGCGATACAGTTTTTATCGGATACGAAATGTGGCAAGGAAGATGTCGAGAATTTAGCGTGACAGCCTGCGCTGCGGAAATCCCCTTTGACACACTGGAAGCGTGTCAGTCAGCGTGTGAATAAGGGAGTATTATGTAGCATGTAGTACGTATTATGTATTTCGTATTACGTATGAGGGAAATCACAAATTTTTCTGTAGGGGCGTAGCAATGCTACGTCCTCATAGTTTAGTTCAATCCGAAGGACTCAGGAAGACGAGTTGAAGAACCTATACATATAGAGCGAGAGAAAAATAAAATGATTTATGAACAAGGGGTTTAAACCCCTTGTTAGAAGAAAAAAAGTATATTATTTTGTTTTTCTTCAGCTCTAGTTATTTCAAAATAAAATGACATTTAATTTTGTCTTTCTGCCTGCCCTCGGCCGAGCAGGCCAGGGACCCCGTTAAATCCCCGCTAAAACGGGGGTCCCGACTTTGTCGGGACTATTTAACGGGGGAAGAATCTTCCGCTTCATGCATTTAAAATACTTATTTCGAAGCCTTGCCCGCCGTGCCTGCCCGCCGTGGCGGGGTGTGGTTCCTTCTCCAGCCACAGCGGGATCAGGAAGACACTTATTTATCCGCCTACGCAGAAAAGCCCGAGGAGCTTCATATATCACTTTGTTTTGGATGGGCCATAATACGTGATACGTAATACTTGATACTATTTTTGTATACCCCCAGTCTACATTTTTGTAATTGCCGACAAATTGTTTTGCTTTGGCTGTATTTTGTTTTTTCTCTTTCCCCTTTCTACTTTTTTCTTATTTCTTTTCCATCCTCGTCATCTTGTAATCCAGGACTATTTATGGTATAATAAGAAGATGAGGGAATTTTTAGTGACGTTCGCCGAATACGTCTCCTTCGGAATTGGAGCAATCGGGATTTCTATTATTGTTATAGGGGCGCTTCTCGCAACCTGGGAATATCTCAACCACCATTTCTTACGAGACGGAAAAAACAAGATTTTCTCAACGCTCAGTTGCCATCTTATTTTGGGACTTGATTTTCTGGTCGGGAAAGATGTCATCGACACTTTGCTGTTAGACCCAGACGATGACTTCTGGCAGAGCTTGGCTCGATTGGGCGCTATAGTGTTTATCCGAATAATACTTTCGTTCTTCCTCACCAAGGAATTACAACAGTTCAAAGACTAATGCTCCTTCCCGAGTTCTCTTCCCTTTTTATCTGCTTCTAAAAGGGCTTTTTTTAAAATATCTTCCCATCCCAATTCTTTCAAAACCTCAAGGGCTCGTTCTGTTACACCTCCTTTGGAAGCCACACGTTGAGTAGCCTCTCTAAAAGACAATGTTTCATTCTGTTCCAGTAGGCGTGCCGCTCCTAAAAACGTTTGCCGTACCGCCACACGAGCCTCTGCTTCTGAAAAGCCCATCTCTTGTGCTAAGCATTCCAATGTTTCTCCCAAAAAGAAAAAATAAGCTGGTCCACATCCGGAAATGGATGTTAAAGCGTCTATCTGCGATTCCCTTGAAAATTCCAACATAGCTCCTCCTGCTTCAATAATTTCTTTCACTTGCTGACGTTCTTCTTCAGAAAACTCACTCTGCGTATCAAAGAAAAGCCCTGTTATTCCCTTCCCGACAAATTGTCCCAAATTCGGCATAATACGCACAAAAGCGGCATTCCCTTTCACAGACGAACGAATACGGTCAATCGGTGTTCCAGCAAGCATCGAAATAACAATCGCCTTTTGCGTGAAATGCAATTGTATTTCCGAGAGGTTTTGCGGTTTGATACCAAGAAGTACAACATCGCACGACCGCAAGTCCTCCGCTTTCAGAGTGGTAGACACGCCATAGGCTGTCTTCAAAGCATCGTTTCTCTCTTGCGTTTTATTGCACACAAGAACCTCCTCCGAAGAAAAAACATTCTCTGTCAGAACACTTTTCAAAAATGCTTCTCCCATATTGCCGCAACCCAATATCCCAAGTTTCATATGGAACAATTATGCATTATGAACGAGCCGTTATCAATGGAAAAAGTTAGAAAGTTGGAGAGACAGAAAGATAGAGAGTCTTACTATTTTTACTCCCTCGCTCTCGATCTCTCTTACTCTCCCACTTCTCTTCATTGCCGTACCTGTCCATCTCCTCTCAAAATCCATTTTTGAGTTACCAGTGCCTCTAACGCAAATGGACCACGCGCGTGAAGCTTTTGGGTCGAAATACCAATTTCGGCTCCGAGTCCAAACACCGAACCATCCGTAAAACGTGTCGAAGCGTTACTGTAGACCGCCGCCACATCCACTTCCCGCAAAAAACGATCGCAGAGATCTTTGTTTTCTGACACGATCGATTCCGAATGACGCGAAGAGTAACGAGCAATATGCACCAAAGCATCGTCAAAAGAATCGACTACTTTTATCGAACATTTCAGCCCCAAGAATTCACGTCCAAAATCACTTTCTGATGCTTTTTGAAGCAATGAATACCCTGCTTCTTGGAGCACAGAGAATGATATTTCATCCGCGAAAATTTCTACTCCTGCTTGGCGAAATTCGTTCACCAACATCGGCAGAAATGATTGAGCAATATCCTGCGATACGAGAATGGTATCCAAGGCGTTACACACGGACGGACGTTGGAGTTTCGCATTGAGCACAATGGCTTTCGCTTTTTCCAAATCAGCCGAACTTTCCACAAACGTATGGCATACCCCCGCACCCGTTTCAATGGTCGGAATACGAGCGTGTTCCCGTACAAATTGAATCAAATTTTGACTCCCACGAGGAATAAGAACATCCACATATTTCTCTGCTTCCAAAAGTTCTTGTACAAAAGCACGATCAGTCGGCAAGAGCTGTACGGCATTTTCATCTATTCCTTTGGATCGCAGCACATCATGAATAACCGCTACCAAAGCAGTATTAGAAGCTTCCGCATCCGAACCTCCGCGCAAAATGACCGCATTTCCCGAACGAAGCGCCAATACCGCTACGTCGACCGTAACATTCGGACGTGATTCATAAATCACCCCTACCACACCAAGCGGAACCGTTACTTTTTGAAGCTCTATTCCATTTTCGAGTGTTCGTGAAAGAAGTACTTTTCCTGTGGGATCGGGCAACGATGCAATATTTCTCGCGTCAGAAGCGATTGATTGAATGCGCGCCTCATTGAGTAACAAGCGATCTTTTTTGGGGTCGCTGTCTTCCATTTTTTCCGCATCACGCGCATTTGCTTCAAGTACTTTCTCCCTATTCTCTTCAAGGTTTTGAGCAATGTCTAATATTAATTGAGCACGTTCACTATCCGAGAGCATAGCCACCTCCCGCGAAGCACTTTTCGTTTTTTCAAGAAGCGGCAAAATTGTATTCATGTGTTTTTTCTCTCTCACTCTCATACTCTCACACTCTCTCACTACCCCCTAAAATAACACGATTTCATCCGCATGTGCAACTTCCACTCCTTTTCCTCCCTGCATTTCCCGAATAACTCGAGACGATATTTTTGCCCGAGCCACAGCAAACACTTCTGTATTTCCGAAAGCGTCTTTCGTGCAGATTTTTAAAATATCGCGTTTTTCAAAATCTCCTTCAACTCCTATCACTCCCACAAGTAGAAGGCTTTTCCTATCCTGCAATGCCTTCCTGGCTCCTTCATCTACGATAACTTTTCCCGTCGAAAGACTCCCACTCGCCATCCATTTCTGATGGGCAGAAATATTACATGCCTGCGCCTTACAAACGGTTCCTGTCTCAAATTTTTCTGCCAAGAGCACATTCCCCTCTTTTCGAATATCAAAAATAATCGTCGCAACCCCAAAATTCGTGGCAAGTCTCGCACAATGGAGCTTTGAAAGCATGCCCCCCAAACCAAATTCCGACCGCTCCTCTTTCACACAAGAAAATATATGCTCATCAAATGTGTGTATTTCTCGAACCAGAGTTGTGTCATCCAAGAGCCCCTCTTGCACCGTTCCCAAAAGCAATTTCTCCGCCGAAAACCCAACCGCCAAGAGCGTCGCCAATTCGTCATTGTCAGAAAATTTTATCTCTCTATTCGAAACAACATCATTCTCGTTCACAACCGGAAGAACATTGTTTTTCCAAAGTTCCTCAAATGTCTCCCTCAATTGAAGAAACTGAGCACGGTTTGAAAAATGGTGCCTTTCACACAAAGCTTGCGCTACCGATATACCATATTTATGAAAATGATTCGCATAACGTCCTATGAGGATAGGATTCCCAATCGAAGCGGCCGCTTTTCTATCTCCTAATTTTCCTAAAAAATGGGTCATAAATTTTTTTCCAAGTCCAACCGCTCCCGAAGAAACCAAAATAAGATGATACCGTTTTTGTAATTCTGCTGATTGACGGCATATTTCTCGCACGATTTCTTCATCCATTTCGCCGGAATAACTCGTGATAGCCGCCGTCCCAACCTTTAAAACAAGTACTGGTTTCATAGGTGCATTGTACTTAGGAAACACTGAGAAACTACACTTTTCTAAATTTTTTAGAAAGAAAAAATAATTTTTCCAAAAGCGGCACAATTGTATTCATGTATTTTTTCTCTCTCACTCTCTCACTATCCCTAAAAGTCCTGTAGCAAGACACGCTGGACAATCAAAAAAAATCCTGAATAATCACACTGAAATAAAAAAACTCTATGAGATTTATTGCAAAAGTTTTTCTGATCATTGTCCTCAATGCTGGACTCTTCTGGGCGCTCGAAACGAAAATTTTTCCTGACACATTCTCCGTCACCGGTGGAATAGAAGGATATTTCTTTATCGCCATTATTTTTACGCTCCTCAATATTATCCTGCGTCCTATTATTACTCTCATAACCATTCCTTTCCGTATACTGACACTCGGCGTCATCGGATTTTTCGTCAATGCCTTTATGCTGTGGATACTTGAGAACAGCGTCAATTTCCTAGAACTCTTCAACACGCAAATTGAAATATCCGGTTTTTCTACGTATTTAATTGCAGGAGTGATTCTCTCCCTTTTAAATTCTATTTTTAACTGGCTCCGATCTTAAACGAAATACAAAATTCCCATTATCTAATCTTACGGCAAATCCATTTCTTTCCTCCAATATTATTACATTCTTTCCAGAATATATTCTTGGAACGAATTTACTTGTGATTTTCCCCAAACTCACTAGAATGCGCCCGTAAAAAAAAGATCATGTTTAAAGTCCTCTATATCGTATTAACATTCCTCTTTATTGCTTTGGTCCTTCTCCAGCAAAAAAACGCTACTCTCGGATCCATGATGGGAGGTGACGCCGGGGACGAAATGGCCCAAACAAGGCGTGGAGCAGAAAAGCTATTGCATCAAGCAACCATCGTACTCGCCATCCTTTTCTTAGTAGGTGGTTTGTATGCGATGTTTGTAGCATAAATTTGCATGCGACGTTTGAGTTTCCAATTCCGATCTCGCCTCTATGGCAGTGTGGGGGTATTCGTGCTTTTATGCTTGGGAGGACTCTTTTGGGCGTGGCATAATTTTTTTCTCGCCCACTCAAAATTCGTTCCCGACGAAGGAGGTATTTTTACGGAATCTACTATCGGAACGCTCAAAAATTTGAACCCGTTAGCAAATGATGTCACACTTTTTGATCGCGATCTTCAGCAACTTATTTTCTCGGGGCTCCTTCGTTATAACCCTGTCTCCGGACAGATAGAAGGAGCGCTTGCCGATTTCCGAATTTCAGAAGACTCGAGAACATATTTTCTCACTCTCAAAGATTCCGCACGCTTCCAAAATGGGGATCCTGTCACCACGGACGATGTTCTTTTTACGTTTGAGAAAATTATCCAAAATCCACATTTCGACAATACTATATTGCGAGATGCCTTCGAATATGTTTCGTTGGACACTGTTGATAATCGCACTGTTTCATTTTCTCTTCCCGAACAAAATGTATTTTTTCTTTCTCTTCTCACGACACCGGTTCTCTCCGCAAAAGAATACCGAAACGCCCTCATTGAAGAAATAACCGATCCGGATTTTCCCGCTAATAAAAATCCTATCGGAGCCGGTCCTTATAAACTGAAAAACATTATTCCGTCAGATAATGGAAGTGTGCGAGTGTTTTTAGAGAAAAATCCCTATTTTTATGATGGCGTGCCGTATATCGAGCAAATAGTATTTTATATATATCCTGATTTTGAACACCTCAACAGCGACCATCCATGGAGTACTATGTTTTCCAAAATTCCTTTCGCGTGGCTTGAAACATTCGTGAAAAAATTATTCGACACCTATCAACTTGGCGCGGAATACCAAAAACGCGAATATTTACTCCCTCGCTTTACTGCTTTATTTTTTAATTTAGATCAACCACTGACTGCAAATCCAAATGTACGAAAAGCCCTCAAACTCTCTTTAGAAAAATCAAAAATTCTGGAAAAAGAAACCGGTTGGAATCAAATTGACTCTTTTTTCTTTTTTGAGGGAATCGAAAGTTGGCATATTCCGGATGTACGAGAAGCGACACGATATCTGCGAGACGGAGGATTTCCGTATGATTCAGAAGAAGAAATGAGAATGACACCGAATGGAACACCATTTACACTTCGTGTGGTAACATCTACCTCCCCTCCGGTATATTCTCGTTTTACTCAAAATATCGCACGCAGTTGGGGGAAAAATCTGGGAATACAAGTGGATTTGGCTGTGCTAGAACCGAATGAATTCCAAGAAGCTCTCGAAACCCGAAATTACGATGTCGTTCTTTTTGGACAAAATTTTTCGCAGAACTTTGATTCGCTCTCCACATGGCATTCTTCTCAATCTGGAAAGTTCAATCTTTCAAATCTCACGCATGAAGATGTCGATTTCTTGATTGATGAAGTTCGATTTTCCGGAGCAGGAAGCGATCTTTTTGCTCTCAATGAAAAACTGGATGAAATCATCCCCGCGATTGTTCTCGCAACTCCGAAGTATAATTTGCTTCTCTCCCAAGAACTTCATGGGTTTTCAAACACGTTTGGGAAAGTGCGAAGTCATTCAGAACGATTTTTTGACGCGAATAAATGGTATTTCTTCGAAAAACGAGATTGGGATTGGCCCCAAGGAAAATCAAAATTATGGGGATTTATAAAATGGATATTCGGAGCAACTCCTCCTCTTCCTCAATCATGAGAAAACGCTGATACATAAAAATTTTTCCCAAAAATCCATAAAAGAAGCACATGACGGAAATACTGAGAAATTGTCTAAGAACTCGGAAACAAGCCATAATGCAAACGAGGCGTAGTAGAGGAAAACTACGGCGAGTGCATTGTGGCGAAGCTGACCCCGCATCAAGTGCGGGGCAGACTCCCTATTTTTGGAATTTATCAGTGTTTCCATGAAAGAAAAAGATTGGCTTGCCTCTCTCGAAGCTCAAAACGAAGGAGAATACAGTAAGAAAAATACTCTGCAAAACGTGCTTGGAGTCGATTTCGGGAAAAAATTTTGCGGACTCGCCTTCTCTCCGGATGGCATGTGCATCATACCACTGGAGGTAGTCGAAACTTCTCATATAGAATCTCGTATTCAGCAGATTCTACGCGCAAAAAAAATACAAACGATTGTCTTTGGTCTTCCAATTCTTCCCGATGGCAGAGAAAATTCTCTCTGTGCCGATATTCGACAGCTCGCTGGGAAACTGCAATCCCTGTCTCGCATCGAATTTGTTAATGAACGGTTTTCGTCTCAAACAGTCGTAAGCCGTGCCAAACGAAAAGATGATTTAGCGGCTGTGCGAATTTTGGAGTTTGCATTTTCAAAAAAATGATACAATGAAACTCCCTCTATGGGAGAATCAATCAGAGGGCACCCTGACCTAACCAGGTCGGAATGTGGGATTCCCGAGCAAGAATGATCGGAAAAAATTCATGCATGAAAAAATACCCGCTTCAGATATTGAAATTCTTGTCGCAAAAGCACAAAAAGGCGATGAAAAGAGCTTTGCAACCATTTTCCAAGAATTTTTTCCAAAAATTCTACGGTATACTCGATTCCGAGTAAAAGAGACTGAGGCGGAAGATATTGTCTCCGACATATTCCTGAAGGTTGTTGAAAAACTGCATCTCTATAAACCAGATAGGAAGGCCGGATTTAATGCCTGGATTTTTCGCATCTCTCACAATACAATCGTCGATTATTATCGACAAAAAAAAGAAATTTTAGGGCTGGGAGACGGCGAAGGAGCAGAAAATTTTTTTCTTCAAATCGAAGACGAATCCCCACTTCCCAATGAAAGCGCCAATCATCATTTTGATACCGAACGGCTCTACTGCATCCTCAAAAAAATGCCATCTCATCAACGCGAAATTCTAGAATTAAAATATCTAGAAGGATTTTCAAATCGTGAAATAGCTCATATAACTGGCAAAACCGAAGGGAGTATCCGCGTGATACAACTCCGCGCGCTACGAGAAATACGGAAAATGTGGAAAAGGGAGGGATAGGGACAAGGGACGAGATTACAAGGGACAAGTTAATACGCTATCATTTCTTGCCCTGCTTGTCCCATGTCCCATGTCCCTTGTCCCTCTAAATTCTATTGAACACTTTTTTTGTTCATCTGTTTCAGCATTTCCGCCATCTCCAAGACGCATTCTGTCGTTTCCTTCATTCCCAGACATGCATCTGTAATGGAAACACCATGTTCCAAATCCTTCACGCACTGGAAATTGCTCATATCCTGTTTCCCCGTTTCCAAAAAACTTTCCATCATAAACCCCTTCACGGTTTGCCCAACTTCTTTGTCCTGAGCCAGCGATTCGATTACTTCTCGAATTACTTGTGGCTGACGATGAGGATTTTTTTTGCCCGTTTCATCGATCGAGTTTTCATGACTCGCATCCACGATAATAGAACTATTCAATATACCGGCTTCTTTCATGAGACGAGTCGCTTTTTGGAGTTTGTAGAGGCTGTAATTAGGCTTCGAATCCCCTCCCCGTAAAATGTAGTGAGCAAAAGGATTGCCGGAAGTCAGAATTTGCTTCCCATGAAGCGCGCAAACATGTGGATGTTGCGCTGCAACAATAGAATTGACACCAATTTGTATATTCCCAGAAGTTGGGTTCTTGAAGCCAACGGGATGCGGAATCATAGACGCGAAGATTCTGTGTTCCTGATCCTCAGTCGATCGAGCACCAATAGCGATCCAAGAAAGCAAATCCACAAAGTAACTGTCATTATGGGTAAAAAGCGCCTCATCTGCTAATGGTAAACCAATCTCCAACACTTTAATCATCATCTCCCGACAGTAAAAAATCCCCGCTTCAATATCAGGCGGAGAAAAAGGATCAACCTGATTCAAAGGACCAAGCCATCCAAGTCGTGTACGAGGCTTCTGAATGTAGGAACGAAGAATTACTTTGATCTGATCTGAAACCTTATCCGCCAAAGGTTTTAACTTTTCAGCATACTCGACTACCGCTTCAGATGGCCATGCCGAACACGGTCCTACGATCAGAATTTTTCGCGGGTCTTTGCCTTTCAGGATGTCACAGATTTCAGCGCGCGAACGCCCAACTTCATGGGACAAGTCGTCCGCCAGAGGAAGTCTTTGAAGCACGAGATCAGATTTCGGAAGCGTTTTTTGGATGATGTAGCCCATGGGGAGAGAGGTTAGTATTTAGTATTTAGTTATTAGTTTTTAGAAGAAGGGATTGGCCTTAATTGAGGATAAAGTCCCGGGAGAAATATCTCCCATCTGTTGTACAAATTGTCGCAAACGAAGAAAACTTGCGGGAATACAATTATCCGGTACCCAATCAGCTTGCGCCACAAGGGGTTTCAACATTTCTGCCGCCAACACCCCCGCCAAGTGTGTTTTTGCCATAATACGATCATGCACTTCTCCATCGATAGCCCGTCCGTTCGGCAGATGCGTCACTATTTCACAAGACAACTGTCGGAAAAGATCCAGAATGATCTTTGTGTCCACGCAAGCCTGAGTCAAAAGAGCCGTACGACCCTCCTCAGGGCTTTTCGGACCAAAAAGCGGATGAATACTCGTCACCTTATCCGAATGACACGCACAAACTTCATGGGTGTCTTTCTGAACGGAACAAATATTCACCAAATGTTTCCCCGCATTTTGAGTCGCTACTTCATCGTATGCCGAAAATGGAACCGCTAAAAACACGATGTCCGCATCTTCCGAAAAATGCACATAAGGCGCCAAGAGCTCTTGGAGAAATGTTCCAAAAAGTCCTTGACCGACGATGTGAATACAAATGTTATTTTTCATGTGTTGTATGGCATATCATGGGCATAAATTTTTCAAAAATGTTATCAGACGAGGCGACAAGCCAAAACTCAAATGAGTCGTACTGCATTTTGTACGACGAATGAGTTTTGGCGAAGTCAACGAAGTACGATGCATTTTGGAGAAATTTATAAAAAAATCCGGCTGTGAGCCGGATAGAAGTTCTTAAAGTGAATTTTTTTTCTCTTTACGAACGCTCTCCCGGCTGGACCGAGTAAAAGTAGCTCCAAAAGTAGAAGAAAGAATTCATCGGAAGAATTCTAGGGAGGACGGAAAAAATGTCAAATTCAAAATAGATAACGAGATAACAAGACTACGAGATTACAAGCAATGCGAGCGGGAAAGACAGAGAGTAATAATGTTTTTATACTCTCTCACTCTCTAACTCTCTTGCTTTCTAACTTTTCCTGTTGATAATTGCTTCCGATGGAAGATAAAGCACGCGCTGTCATACAAGAATTCGAAGAAATCGAGCAAGAGCTCGGGAACCCCGATGTATATAACGATCACGAAAAAGCAAAAAAACTTTCTCAGCAGAGGAAAGCCCTCGAAAGCAAGGTAGAAACAGCAAGAGTGTTTTTGAAATTGAGCAAGCAAAAAACAGACGCTGAAGAATTGCTCACTTCAGAAAACGATGAAGAACTTCGGGAAATGGCAAAAACAGAATTAGAGGAAGCAAAAAAGCTTCTCCCTGAGGCAGAAGAAGCTCTTCTCATCGCGCTCGTTCCTACTGATCCAAATGATAATAAAAATGCGATTGTGGAAATCAGGTCCGGCGTGGGAGGAGACGAAGCGGCTCTTTTCGCAGAAGAAATCGGACGCATGGTACTCCGCTGGGCGGAAAGGAATGAATTTTCATCAGAAATTATTTCCGAAACGCTGAATGAAGGAGGTGGTATCAAAGAAATGATTCTTCGTATTACCGGATTTAATGCGTACAAGAAATTAAAATTCGAAGCAGGTGTTCACAGAGTGCAGAGAGTTCCGACTACTGAATCCCAAGGACGTCTGCATACGTCAGCAATTTCTGTGGTTGTCATGCCGGAAGTGGAGGAAAGCGATGTAGATATCAATGAAGCAGATGTACGAGTGGATGTGTTCCGATCATCGGGATGCGGAGGACAAAGTGTCAACACGACTGATAGTGCCGTCCGACTCACCCATATCCCGACCGGCATTGTCGTAACATGCCAAGACGAAAAATCGCAGTTGAAAAATAAACACAAGGCATTCGGGGTACTCCGAGCCCGAATTGCCGCCATCGAAGAAGAAAAAAAACAGAAAGCCCTCGGCGAAAAACGTCTTGCTTCTATCGGATCCGGTGACAGGTCCGATAAGATCCGAACGTACAATTTTCCCCAAGATCGTGTCACTGACCATCGTATCGGACAAAATTTCTCGAACCTTCCTGATATTTTGGACGGAAATTTGGAACGCATATTTGAGGTCCTGTCTCTGGAGGAACAAAAGAGTTTTTTGGGACAATGAAAGAAAATAATAAGGTTCTCCCTTATTCCTTTGTTCCTGTTCCTTTTCCTTTATTCCTACGCTCCTTCTCTGCCCTCAGTAACTTCACTTCCCGTACTAAATCTTCATACCAAGTCACCGGCAATGATGGGAGAGAAAGTTTCAGCGCCGTCGCAGCAATCACCCATTTCTGTTTGGATTGTTTCACTAAGCTAAATATTTGTTTCGGAGAAAAGTTCTGCCCCATCCGAAGCACTATTTCATAATCTCTATGTGTAGCCCGATAAATTTTAACAGCGATAATATGGGCTTCTCTCAGATACATTTTGAGAGCAATCACTTTACATAAATTTTCTACCTCGCGCGGAAGAGTCCCATAATCTTCCCTCATATCTCTCTTCAAATCGTCCAAGACCGAAATTTCCTCCGCGGAGGCTAATTCTTTGTAGACCTGTATCTTTTCATCCGCATTTGGAATAAAGGACGGCGGTATATAAGCTGACAATGGAATTTCAACCGTAATATTTTCTTCTTCGATCACCTCGGAAGAAATCTCTCCAGATTTCATTTCTTCCACCGTTTTATGCAACAAACGCATAAAATGAGAAACCCCAACCGTTTTAATCGTTCCCGATTGTGACACCCCCAGCATTTCTCCTGCTCCTCTGATTTCCAAATCTCGCATGGCAATTTGAAACCCCGAACCCAATTCCGACGCTTCTACAATAGCTCTCAGTCTTTTTTTTGCCTCTAATTCCAATTTCTGTCCATGATATAAAAAATAAGCATAAGCTTGAGTACGAGAGCGCCCTACTCGTCCACGAAGTTGATAGAGCTGAGAAAGTCCAAATTTCTCCGCCCGATTAACAAGCAATGTGTTTGCATTGGGAAGATCAATCCCATTTTCAATAATAGTAGAAGCGACCAACACATCCGCCTCTCCTTTCTTGAATTGCCGAACACGATTCTCTAATTCATGAGAGGAAAGTTGTCCGTGCGCAACAATAAAACGAGCTTCCGGAATAAGAGATCTCAATTGTTCCGCCTGTCCTTCGATTGTCTGTACTTGATTATGGAGAAAATAAATTTGCCCCCCTCGCTCCACCTCTGACAAAATCCTTTCTCGAATAAGATTCAAATTATATTTGCGAACCTCCGTCACAACCGGCAAACGTCCAGGAGGAGGAGTGGTGATGGTAGAAATATCTTTGAGTTTATTAAGGGACATATTGAGCGTCCGTGGAATTGGTGTAGCCGTCATGGTCAAAATATCAACCGCAGCCCGAAGCGTTTTTAATTTTTCTTTTTGTTGCACTCCGAAACGCTGTTCTTCATCGATCACCAAAAGTCCAAGTTTTTTAAAAGTAATGTCATCAGACAAAAGTCTGTGTGTTCCAATAATAATATCAACCAATCCCAATTCCGTATCTTTGAGGATCCTTTTTTGTTCCGCCGCTGACTGGAAACGAGAGAGAAGTTCTATTTTGAGACCATAATTTTTGCTGGCAACACGCTTCAAAAAAGACTGATAGTGTTGTTCCGCCAAAATGGTAATAGGGGCTAAAATAACTGCCTGCATGCCTGATCGAAAGCATTTGAAAGCGGCTCGCATCGCCATCTCTGTCTTCCCAAACCCCACATCACCACACACGAGTCTATCCATAGTTCTGGAAGATTCCATATCATGGCGAATATCAAGCCATGTCTGCTCCTGTCCGGGAGTAAGTTGGTACGGAAAACTTTCACAAAAATCTTTCATCATTTCATCGTCCTCTGTGAAAGCTTTCCCTTTTGCAAGCGCTCGAGAAGCGTAAAGCTTTAACAAATCCTTTGCGATTCGTTCCGCCTCTGCCTTGAGTTTTTTCTGTGCGTGTGCCCACTCCGCAGATCCAAGTTTATGGAGTGTGGGTGCGTCATCTCCAATAAATTTTGTTACTTTCTCTGCTGATTCTACTGGCACAAAAAGACGATCATTCCCAGCATATTTCAGCTTCAGATATTCACGAATCCCTCCAAAATTCTCGCCCAAATCTCTCCGCACAATACCATCAAAAAGAGCCAGTCCATGATCGGTATGCACTACATAGTCTCCTGGTTTCAAAGATGTCATCAAATCAAGATTGATTCCAGAAACCGCTTTCCGTTGTCGACTCGTACGACGGAATTGGAATATTTCACGATCCGTCAAAAAAAGAATATTCCGTGTGTTGTTTTGAAAAGAATGTGGCACAAAGGCGTCTTGGGCCACACGCAATACTTTTACCGTCGACGGTGTACTATCCGAAAAATCCTCCGTAAACATAATATTTTCATCTTGAAATATCTTTTCTACTTCTTCCCATTTCTTTGTAAGCACTACAATATCAAACTCCCTCCTCAAACGCTCTTTCACGTCCAATACAAAATCCGGCAGTGTATAAAAGGGTAAAACGGAAAAAAAGTTGAGATGAAAAAACGTCTCATCTTCCTGTGGAAACGTAGTAAATTTCACTTGGAAAAAATCTCCTTTCGGACACACGTCCGCATCCAAATCGTCAGAAATAAAAAGAGAGTGTTCAGTCCCCTCTATTAAATTGATAAACTTCCCCTGTAATGGACCATCAAAAGACGCTGGATAAATAACCAAACTTCCTTTTTTAATTCTGTGAACACAATCGACAGCCTTCATACTATTTCCCTCTTGATCGAAGGGTTCTAATGATTCGATAACGTCCCCGTTTAGTTGAATCCGAAAACAACATGGATGATTCTCCGGATAAATAAACAGATTCTCTCCTCTTCTCACGAATTCCCCGGATTGAAGCACTTGGTCTTCTGCGGGTCTGTATCCTAAACGCTCTAATTCCTCAAAAAACTTAAAAATTTGAATTTCTTGCCCCTTCCGGAGCCTCACGGAATGAGATTCCACTTCCTTATTCGAAGGAAATTCTTGATCAAGCACTGCTGATAGATCTTCAAAAAGAAATAAGTAATTTTCTTTTTCCGCTAATCTATCGCGCAATTCGTAGAATTTGGGGATGGATACCTTTGAAGGAACAAGAAATACTCTCCCGCTCCAAAAAAATTCAGCCGTAGCAAATAACTGGTCTGCCTTTTCGTCTGTTGAAGCCCAAAAAACATTCTGAAAATTTGTTTTTTGCAGTATTTGTTCAATCACGAATGATTTTGCCGCAGCATTACCCAGATTCACAAGCGTGAGATACTTGGATCTCTCAAGCAATGCAATTTGCTCGGCCAAATCGAATTGAAACGGAAGCTTTTTTGATTTTTCAAAAGCAGTCATGCTTCACTCGCACACAAAAAATTGTGTTCCCAGTTTAAAATGGAAAAAATCCCGCACGAGAAAGGGGGGGATTCATGCGGGAATTTTTACATTTTAAGCGGCATAATCAAGTGCGTAAAATCTTTCTCTTTCACAGCGCCAATGACGGCAGGATTAAGTTTTCCTTCCAACTCAATCCGCACTTTTTCCTCTCCTGACAACGCTCCTAGCACATCAAGCACATAGTCCGCATTGAGAGCAATGATATTGGTGGTACCCTCTAACTTCACCGGAATAGTGGTGCGTTCTTCTCCGATTTCGGTAGCATCAGTGGAAACCGTGAGTGTCCCATCATTTAAGAACTCAAGTTTCATGTGCTGATTGTTCTCTTTGGCAAAAATAGAAACCCTACGAACCGCCAATTCAAACTCTTCTCGATTCACCTCCGCCTTCGTGGAACTTTTCTTTGGAATAATCTGTTGATAATCCGGAAATTGTCCTTCAATAAGACGAGATGTAAGTTCTGTCCCCCCAACCGTAAACATAACTTGGTTCTCTTCAACCGCCACCCGTACTTTTTCAGCCGTAGTCGCAAGTCTATCCGCCTCAAACACCGCTCGAACCGGAATAACACAAGACGTCTCTCCCACTTCCTCCTGCAATTGCAATACTTTTTCGCTTAGACGGTAGGAATCGGTTGCCGCCATTCTGAGAATATTTTTTTCCGTACGGAAAAAAACTCCCGACAGAATGGGACGAGAAGAAAATTCCTGTGCGGCAAATGCCACTTCGTGCACCGCATTCCGAAAAAATTTATTATCAACCGAAAACTTCACTCCGCCTTTTACTCGGGCAATAGAAGGAAACTCATCAGCAGCAATGCCTTTTATTTTTGTTTTGGAACTTTTAGATTTAATTTCGAGCGCCGTTCCGGCAGAAACAGAAAGCTCCACTTCCTCGGTTTTGGAAAGAAGAGACACATAAGAGGTTAATATCTTTGCTGGAACAGTAATAGCTCCTTCGTTTTTTACCGTTGCTTCGCAGGAGGTAGAAATAGAAATTTCCAAATTCGTCGCCGCAAAATAAAGCTTTTTCCCTTCACTGCGAATTAAAATATTCCCGAGCACCGGTAAAGTATTTTGTCCGGAAACTGCCCGTGATACAATTTTCAAACTTTCGAGCAACGCGTCTTGCGCAATAACTACCTTCATGTCGTGCAAATTGTACACGAAATCACGAGTTGTCAAAAGATTTTTGCGGAGAAAAATAAAACCCTGCCTTTCTGCCTACCCTAGTCAAACGAGGCTAGGGATGACGACCTCATAAGGCGAGAGAAGAAGAATTTTTATGATGTATTTTTATTAAAAAGAAGATCCTTCAATCGCATCTCGCGTCGCAAGATACTCTTCAGGATGACAGAGAAAGGATGTAGAAATATTCTTTTGTATACTGGGAGTGAAACCCCATTAGGCAGAAGCTATCGCTTTTGCCTAATGGGGACCCCGGGGCTTCGCAGGCGGGGCATCAAACCCCGCCACAGACCTTGGGGAGGGTTCCCCTCCCCTTTGGAAACCCCTTTCAAAGGATCCCCGG
>JAIPGU010000045.1 GCA_021735575.1 Candidatus Altimarinota bacterium
CCCTTACAGTCCTGATCTTAATCCTATTGAGAAAAAATGGGCTCAAGCCAAGGCAATCAGACGTGAATTTCGTTGTAATCCTTTTGAACTTTTTTCTTATGTTTAATTTTATGACTTTTTATATTGAACTAGCTATATGACTCGTGGTGGAAGGAGGAGAATTCCGCGATCATCCTCGATCGCAGAACCCATTTATGCTCCTCTTCAAAGAGAGCGAGCACTTCGAGCGCGGAGTCTATCTCCGCCTGGTTCTTCTCATAGAACGGAATACCCTTCTCGAGAATTTCCTTTTCCGCTAGAAGACTCGCCTCGAAATGAGGCGATAATTCCTCTGACCCTTTCACACTCTGGGCTACCATCAGAAGGTAGCCTCCGAATGCGTAGGGTCCGAGGCGTACATACCGCTCATAAGTGCGATGATACGCTCCAAACTCCCAGATATCAACTTCTGAGATAATAACAGAGTCCATCGCCGACCCTTCCTGCGCATTTGCAGCAGAAAACAACAAGATGAGTACGAGTACAAATACGAACAAAACCACTCGTCGGTGTTTCATTACAGCCTCCAATGTATGTAATTGACACGAAACGTGAATGAGCAGAAGTCCGGCCAAGGACTTTGCTCATGAAGAACATGCCAAAATCCCATGACTTGAACTATTTTGATTATATACTAAATAAATAAATTTGTCAACATGTCACACTATTCCCCAGGATATTTCTGCAACAACTTCAAAAAGTCATCCTTGTCCATCGTCTCATCTTTCTCTTCCCCATATTTGCGCACCGTTACTAAATTTGATTTCACTTCGTTCTCCCCCACAATTACCGAATACGGTATTTTTTTCATCTGGCTTCCGCGAATACGTTTCCCCAACGTTTCTTCGGCAGAATAGAGTTCCGCCCGTCCAGAAAATTCTTTGATATCATGAAGCAAAGATTCGGCATATTTTTCATGTGCGGAAGCTACAGGCAGAAGTGCTGCCTGCACAGGCGCGAGCCACACCGGAAATGCCCCAGCGTAGTGCTCAATCAGAAATCCAATCATGCGTTCGTGGGTACTCAAAGGCGCTCGGTGAATACAAATCGGAATTTTTTCGGAACCGTCTTTGTCGATATATTTCAGATCAAATCGCGCGGGAACCGCGAAGTCGAGTTGATTTGTCGCGAGCGTAAATTCACGCCCAATCACCGACCAAATCTGTACATCAATTTTGGGACCATAAAACGCTGCCTCGTCTTCGACCTCTTCAAATGGCACATCCATTTTATTGAGCGCTTCTCGGACATCCGATTCCATCTGTTTCCAAAGTTCTGGCTCATTGACATACTTTTTCCCCAGCCCCTCTTTGGCATGTTTGGAAAAACGCATTTTGTATTTTTCAATCCCAAAAATCTTAAAGTAAAACAAATACATCTCGATCACTTTTTGAAACTCAGATTCAAATTGTTCAGAAGTGCAGTAAATATGCGCATCGTTCATGCAAAGCGACCTGACGCGCATAAGCCCAAACAGTGCCCCCGAATCTTCATATCGATAGCAATGTCCATATTCCGCCAATCGGAAAGGCAAATCGCGGTAACTTTTTGGAGTCGCCGCATAAATTTTGTGATGATGCGGGCAGTTCATCGCCTTGAGGTAGTATTTTTCATTATCCAATTCCATCGGCGGAAACATACTGTCAGCGTAATACGGCAAATGTCCAGAACGCAGATACAATTTTTCTTTCGCAATATGCGGGGAGCGAACGCGCTTGTAGCCATATCTCTCTTCGGTGTCTTTGGCGAGCTTTTCAAGTTGTTCGACAATAACCGCACCATTTGGAAGCCACAATGGCAATCCCGGTCCTACTTCTTCATCAAACGTAAACAAATCCAGTTCTTTCCCGAGTTTTCGATGATCGCGCTTCATAGCTTCTTCCATCATGTGTTCGTATTCTTTCAATTTATCCTCGTTTTCAAACGCCACACCGTAAATACGTGTGAGCATGGGGCGAGTTTCGTCTCCTCGCCAGTACGATCCTGCGAGTCGAGTGAGCTTAAACACTCCCAGTTGCCCAGTAGACTCTAAATGTGGTCCCGCACAGATATCCCGATATTTCACATTCCCCGAGTCATCAACAAAATCATACGCAGAGATTTGCTCTCCTCGCTCTACAATACCGTCGATCAATTCGCACTTATAGGGATCATCTTTCCAAATCTCCCGAGCTTCTTTTTCACTAAAAAGCTCTTTCTTCACTTTAAAATCTTTATTGACGATCCAACGCATTTTCTTTTCGATCTTTTTAAAATCGCTGTCAGAAATCTTGTGATCTCCAAAATCAAAATCCTGATAAAACTCCGTATCGGTCCACGGTCCCACTCCGAGTTTTAAATCTATTTCCGGAAAAGTCATCTTCACCGCAAAGGTCATGATGTGCGATCCTGTGTGTCTTCGTCTGACGCCGATGTCTTCTTTGTCCATAAGTTGAGAGAATAATAATAGTTTGTGCTTTTCTTGTCATCTTCTGTAGGGACATGCCATGGCATGTCCCTACAAACATCAATGATAAAAAAAATCCCCGTCCGACCGGAGATACAGTTGCTACAACTAGACCTCCGATTAATCGGTGTTTGTGGTAGTTGTCGTGATTATTGTACTCACGAGCGTAAAGATAAGAATTCTCTCTAGAAAGTCAATTCTATGTAAACAGCCCCGACCAAGTATGGTCGGGGCATTTTTAGCTGAATTCAATCTCCGATTGAGCCCTTCGTTTCCTAAAACGGAAACTGCGGACTAACGCTCCATCCTCCGAGCATGTATGCTCGGGGTTTTTCAATGGAATGTATAACTTGTCCCCCTTGGTAAGGGGGATTGAGGGGGTTTATTTTAAACCTCTCTGTCTTCTGCTTTTGCTCAAGACATCTCCCCTTATGAAGGGGAGCATTTTAAATGTATACCCCCAGTATACATTTCCAGTTCATTTTGATTCTTGATTCTTTTATTCAATATCCTAAAATACCGTCAACTTCTTTCCAATTTCTCTTCCATGGCAAAAAAACGCATCGCTATCAATGGTTTCGGGCGAATCGGACGAGCCGCTGCCCGCCTTATTCTTTCTGGTCATACAAATAACATTGAATTAGTTGCGATCAACGATCCTTCTCCAACAGAGATTTCTGCCTACCTCTTTGAATTTGACTCAAATTTCGGACGTTATAATGGAAGCGTTCAAATAGAAGATGGAGGGGACACACTCAATATTGATGGAGTAAAAATTAGAAAATTCACGACACGAGAAATCTCCGAACTCCCTTGGGGAGAACTCAATATCGATGTTGTTATTGATTGTACTGGTGCATTTCGCACGCAAGAAAAAGCCGCTCCCCATATCGCGCAAGGAGCAAAGAAAGTACTGCTTTCTGCCCCCGCGAAAGATGATAACTTTAAAACGGTTGTTATTGGCGTAAACGACGACACACTTACCGGCGAAGAACAATTTGTTTCCAACGCGTCCTGCACCACAAATGGACTCGCTCCAATTGCCAAAGTTCTGAACGAAAACTTCGGCATTGAGTCAGGACTGATGACAACCATTCACTCCTATACCAGTTCTCAACCCGTGCTGGATCTAGGAGGCAAAGGAGGAAAAGATTTTCGTAGAATGAGATCGGCAGGGGTAAGCATCTTACCCACTTCTACCGGCGCCGCCAAAGCCGTCGGACTGGTGCTTCCAGAACTGAAAGGCAAACTCGACGGACTTGCTATCCGCGTCCCCACGCCAACCGTCTCTCTGATCGATCTTACTTTAAAACTCCAGAAACAAGCCACGGCAGAAGAAATAAATAAAGCTATTGAAAAAGCCAGCACAGCCCTCCCCCACATTATCGGATACGAACCCAGACCACTGGTCTCAATCGACTACAAGTGTGATTCTCACTCGACGATCTTTGATCCAACAGAAACACGAGTACTCGGCGACATGGTCAAAGTACTGTCTTGGTACGACAATGAATGGGGATATTCTTGTAGGTTGGTTGAGCTTGCGGAGAAGTTATAAACGAGCAAATCAACAAGAAGGAATTGGACTGAATCGTTTAATGTTAAATGTAAAATTTTAAATGTTAAAAGAAGTTCTAAATTTTAATTTTTAAACATTAGACATTGAGATTTATTTTTACATTTTACCTTTAACCTTTTACATTTTTTGTATACTCCCAGTATACACCCCTCTTTCCCTTAATTCTTTCTTCTCTCTCCTTTTGCTTTCGAGTTGCCTTTTTCCCCGATCTCATGTACAATATACATGAATTGAGTGAAATATTCACTCGCTAAGTGGGGGGGCGTCCGACAAAAGACAGCAACGGCAAGGACGAAAAATACAATCCAATCTGTCAAAAAAACTCTCTCAGGAGAGAAACTGATCTTTATATCTTATTATCTTGTCACATGACAAAAAACTTAAACCAATGGCTTGGGAAGCAAGGACTTCTCGGAGCCAATTCATCAAATGCGAATTCAACCAAACGTCCGAATACGCAGACGCAATCAAAAGTAACCGCTCCTGTTCCGACACCAGCACCAACACGGACAGGAACAAAAACTTCTCCCTCCGCGCAGAAGCCAAGCGAGAAAAAACACTTTTCTCCCGCAAAGCCGACTCAAAGAAGAAAATCGTCTCCCTATCCTATGAAAAGCAGGGAAAATCGATTCACTTCTCATGACCCGACCATGGGACGCCCTACGCGCGAAAAACGGGAAAAATTTCACCCAACAAATTTCATGAATGGGGGAAATAAAGGCGATATTCGCGTTATTCCTCTTGGAGGACTCGAACAGGTTGGAGAAAACATGATGTTTCTCGAATGGGAAAATGATATTGTAATTATTGATACAGGAATAGAGTTCCCTTCCGCTGAACACTTGGGAGTGGATGTCCTCGTTCCAGATATTTCATATCTTCGTGCAAAAAGAAAAAATATTCGAGGAGTTATTTACACACATGGACACCTGGATCATATCGGCGGAGTCCCATATATTCTTCCTGAACTTGGATTTCCTCCTATTTATGCAACTCGTCTCACAAAAGAACTCATCCTCGCCAACTCATCTGAACACGGAATCGCAAATAAGCTGAAAATTTCTGAAATAACTCCGCAGTCTCGTATTCGACTTGGGAAATTCGATTTTGAATTTTTTCATATCAATCACTCTGTCCCCGATGGAGTTGGGATTGTAGTGAATACTCCTTATGGAAAAATAGTTCACACATCCGATTTCAAAATCGATTATAACCCCTCCGATGATCAGCCAGCTGATCTTGGACGTATTGCAAAAATAGGAAAAGAAGGAGTAGTACTCGCACTAGTAGACTCAACGAATGCACTCAAAGAAGGACACACGTTATCTGAATCTGTCATCGAGGCTGAACTTTCCAAACTCATACGACAAACTCCCGGCAGGGCTATCGTAACAACTTTTGCATCGAGTATCGGAAGAATCTCAAAAATCGTAGAAGCAGCAGAACGAGACGGAAGAACTGTGTTTCTTTCTGGACGTTCGATGGAACGAAACCTTTCCATTGCCCGAAAGTTAAATTATTTGAAATGCAAAGAAGGAACCATGCAACTTATGTCCAGAAAAGCGGAAACCATGGATCCCAAGAAAGTTTTGATTCTTTCGACCGGATCACAAGGAGAAGAACTTGCTGCACTTACCAGAATGGCTGCTGGAACACATAAGAACATAAAACTAAAACCCGCCGATACCGTTATTTTTTCCAGCTCTCCTATTCCAGGGAATGAACTTGCCGTAGTCTCTGTTATGAATAATTTAGCGGAAATTGGAGTCAAGATGTATGACAAAAAAAAGTTGGATATCCATGTTTCCGGACATGCCTACGCTGATGAATGTAAATTGATGACATCTCTTTTAAATCCAAAATATTTCTCTCCCATTCATGGAGAACCCTATATGCGATACGGACACCGAGACATGGTGGTTCATGATTTGGGTTTTAAACCGGAAAATACCTTTGTCATGAAAAACGGACAAGGGGTTGTACTCAATAACAAAGGAGCGCGTCTTATGACGGATCGCGAAGCAATTCCGGCTCCTCAAATCATGTTGGAACTCGGGGAAAAAATCGGACAACATGTCATTTCCGACCGAACACTTATGTCTGATTCCGGCGCCATATTCGCGCACATACAAAACAAAGATGGGAAGGTTCAGAAAGTCGATATTCGCTCCCGAGGATTTATCTACATGGGCATGCAACATGAAATTTTTAATCTTTTGGGAACAGAGCTCAAGCAAGTTTTTGAACGAAATTATGATCCAAGTCGATCCGAAAGAGCGCTTGAGGAAACACTTCAAAAATCCGCACAAAAAATTCTCTATCAGAAATTTAAGAAGGATGTGTTGGTAGAGGTCGTGATTTAATCTTGTATCTCATCCCCTCCCCGCTGTGGGAGGGGAATTTACCCCGTGAAATTTTTGCGAAGCAAAAGTCCCGATTCGTCGGGACTATTTCACGGGGTGAAGGAGAGGGGGACATTTTTTTGTATGTCATTCCCGCTTCCGTTCTCCGTAGGTTTACTCCGCCCGTCCTCCGCAGTAGCAGAACTACTGCTACGGAGGATGGAAAGGACGAATGTCGGGAATCTCACGAGTGGTCGTCATGTTTCCAAGCGCCAGCGCCTCACCTAACGTAAGTACCGCGCTAAACACTTTCTTGTTCCATAACTATAGCTAACCAATTATAAAATTACACAAATGAAAGAATATTCCTTCGGTATTGTCATCTCGACCGAGTCCCTCCAAGGCGGGGCGAGTGGAGAGATCTCTCGCATTTTTTAAGGGATTCCTTCCCGCCCATTCGACAAGATTTGAGTCGGAGCAAGTCTTCAGACTTGGTTCGAAACGTTTCGGAGCATATGACACATATGCCTCCGACTGAGTAGCCCATGCTCGTGGGAAAGTAAAGTAG
>JAIPGU010000046.1 GCA_021735575.1 Candidatus Altimarinota bacterium
CGAAGTGGAGGAATCCCTTGCACCCAAAAACAATACAAGGGATCTCTCCATTCCGTCCGCCTCAGGCGGACTTCAGTCGAGATGACAATATGGGGAAAGATTTTTTTCGATATGTCATTTTACACAGAAAAAACTATATCAGACAAATAGGAAATCAACCCAAACAATTTTTGAGTCTTGTGTACAAAGGTGGCGTACCTCGTAAAAAAAGAGCATAAAAAAGAAGTCATTTCCTTGTCTCGCCTGCGGTTTTTCCGGGCTGTCAGGGTCGTTTATTTCACCGGGTCCCTTCAAGAAAAGACTTCACTAAAAGTGTAGTTAGAAAACAGATTCTTGTCAATATGAAAAAATACATACGTATTTCGTATTGCGTATGGGAAATAGAAAAACAATACGTTCTCCGTAGGGACATGCCATGGCATGTCCCTACAATTCTAGGAACCCATGTACTCCTTCAATCGTAGTTTCCGCCACGCCCCGCCACGGCAGGCAAGCGTGGTGGGGCAAAGACATTTTTTATTTCTATATATAATACGAAATACGTACTACGTAATACGAATGTGTATGTCTCGGGAGTATATACTTGTTATTGTTGCGAGAACAAACTTCATCTCAACAGGATTTAGGAAGACAGATAAAAAACAAATTTTCTTTCTTTTTAAATTTGTTATCCTCAAGAGACAAAAAATGAGTATAAAAAGTTGACAAAAATAGAAAAATCATTAGTTATAATGTAACTTTGAAAGAGAATGGCATTACCTGAACATATTTTGCATTTTTCTCCTGCTCCTCCTGAGTCTTCGGGGGGAGGAGGGGGTGATGGTTCTCATCCTGAAGAAGAGAGGACAAAAAATGAAATGACACCAGTTATTGGACCGGATGGAAAAGAGTATTCATCTTTTGACGCAGCGATTGAGGCTCTTCGGAATGCATTGGAAAAATGTTGTGATAGTATCTTTGGTCGTGATGGGAAAAACCACTTATCTTTAGAGAGATATCAAAAATTTCTAATAGAATCGTATAATGGTGTACCAGGAGGAATGCGTGAGCATGGAAGGCATTTGACTTTTCAGCATGCCTTGGATCTTGTAGAGAATTATATGCTTTTAAGACAGGAAGTTGGTACAGTCACAAATAACGATACAATTATCATCGGAGGGGGAGGGGATGGACGTTTGTTAAAACACCATATTGCTTTGGCGGCAAGATCGGACGTACAGTGCATCGTTTTTAATGACTTGAATCCACAATCCGTAGAAACAGCAAAAAAAAGACTCTTACAAGATGGCTTTGAGGCACAATCTACTGAAGAAGAAAATACTTTTATAGTGTATGTGAAGGAGGTAGATAAAGATATTAAAGTAACATTTTGCCCTGGAGACTTAAGAGCTTTAAATTGTACCGATGAAGAGAATCATAGGATAATAGCCATTTTCTTGGATTATTACGTGGGATCAGAATTTCTTGACTACTCTTCTGTAAAAAGAATTCATGAGGTCAGAAGGAATACATTTCGGCATTTATATGAGCTTTTAGAAGAAAAAGGGATTTTATTTGATACACATCCAGATGCTGACTTAAGTGGTCTCTATAGGATAGTTAACGACCAGACAAGAGATATATTAATAAAACGCAAGCTTTTAAAGGGGAAAAGTGCTTTAGGGGAAGAAGAAAGGAAGAATCTTATGCTTGAACCTTGGGATTTTCTCTATCCAGACATGGGAAACCATCACCATATTCGTTATGCTACCCGAGACAGAGTAGAAAATAGATTGATGCAAAGCTTGGGCTTTTCTAGAGCAACTACTAGGTCACACAGAGTTCCATCAAAAACAAAATTTCGGGCAGATGAAATCGAGAATATGAGTGTGGGAGCGATTCGGGGGGCAGAAGATATCGATACAACTATCGATATTATAAAAGCATTGATAGAAAGAATCGTAGGAAGTAGTGCAAAAATAGACCCTTTTGCAAAGTTCGAAACAACGAATGTTTGGCGTAAAAATGGACATTAATAATAGAATCTAAAGGTCATTTTTCTATCATATTCCACATTTTCCAAAAAATAGCCTTGAAAGTTTTTGTTTCTTGGCAATTTCTTTGGATTATCCCTTGAACCGGCTCCAGGGAAAAAGTCATCAAAAGGTCTCCAACAATATTGATATTAGTTTTAAAATCCAAATCATCTAAAAGTCTCACTTTGGTAAATTCCCCTTCGGTTCGTCTCTTATATGCCTTGTTCGAATTAGTATTCGGTCCTATGACATACGCTTTAACCTTACCTGCAAATCTTTTTTGAATGTAGTCATCAAAAAACTCCTCTCTAAAAGGATCATATTCATCATTTTTTTCAAATGCCAAAATAGGTTCCCCTGTTTTTATCGCTTCTTCCAAGACTTCAAGATAAACCTGTTTCACTCCTTCCCATCCCTCATACTTCATTATCCCAATAGTCTCCCTTGTCTCTTTCGACTGAGGGAATGATTCTTCTTCGAGGTACTGCAAATTGAATTTCCGAAACTGCGTTTCAATCCTAAAAGAGAGCCGCTTGAGCAGTTTCCGAATCATCGGAAAATAAGGTTCAAAATTGCCCCTGTTCAATGTCTGTTTGAAAAGGGGCAGAAGGAGTTCTTTGGTCTCAATGAGTGAGTTTTGTTTTTTCTTGAAGGAAGTAAATCCATTGAGTGTTTGCAAATTATGCAATCGATCTGCCATTTTGATGATGATGGCCTCCGGATATTCATTCCACGCCCCTTCCATCTCGTCCAGATTGCTTTTTATGCGACAGTAAGAAGTCTGCCAATCTTTTTCTTTGGACAAAAGATCTACGAGTTTTGCTATGCGTGGATCGAAAATATCTGATAACTGACCTTTTGTAACATCCGTATCCTCAATCACATCGTGGAGTAATGCCGTACAAATCATGTCTTCGGTTCCTCCCACATCATACAAAATTTTTGCGACAGCGACCGGATGCGTAATATATGGATCACCGGTTTTTCGTTTCTGCTCTCTATGCACTTCTTTGGAAAGATCATAGGCTCGGCACAAACGTTCCATATCCCATTCGGGATTATTTTTTTCGATCTTTTTCCCCAACTCCTGAAAATACATAATGTTTTGAGTCAGAATGTTCCACACCATACACCCGTATTGGTTTTACGCCAAATGAATCTTCCTTTTTCTCTGAATGATGTTTTTTATATACAGCTGATTCACAATAAACAACCCCGAGCATACTTGGTCGGGGTTGTTTACCAAAGGAACAGGAAGAGATGCTGATCATTGAGGATAGTGAGCTACGACAAACGAAGTTTGTACGTAAGCGAGCGACGCAAATGAATAGCGGAGCGTTCAACGAGTTCAGCATAACAAAGATGCTTTTATGCCATTTTATTTTGAAATGGCTCTAGGGTCTCCGCGAAGCGGGGATTTCACAGGATCAAAATGACAGTGTTTTTTGATAGCGGAAGACTGTATCGGTATTTCCTTTAGAAATAATTATTCGGATTCACTTTTCGTCCGCGGATGCGAAGTTCAAAATGCAAATGGATGCCGGTTGGTCCCCACACACGTCCGGAGTTTCCCATAAGTCCGAGCAATTGTCCGGTTTTTATTTCATCTCCTTCTTCCACCTTGAGAACGTTCATGTGTCCGTAGAGCGTTTCTATTTCATTTCCGTGGTCGACAATAATATGATTTCCGTATCCGTAGTTCCATCCGAGGTCAGCTTTTATAACCTTTCCACTGGCGGCCGCATAGATCGGAGTATTCAATTTATTCGCAATATCAATGGCATAGTGTCCATTGTGAAACCCTTGCGTGAGTACGCCTTGGGTTGGGCGACGAATTCTAATGCCAATTGATTCGATAACGGAGGAGTCGACAGAAGATTCCGCAGGAACGGTAGGGCGTGTGGCAATAAATATCTTTTGTGCGTCAGGAAGAAAAACTTCTTGTCCGGCTTGGAGTACACTTTCGGCGGAAATGCGATTGTATGCGTAGATTTTGGAAAGTTCTATATCATGTGTCTTTGCGATTTCACTCAGTGTGTCTTGTCTTTGAACTTGATAGTATACCCCATCAGTAGGAGGGATACGAAGTGATTGTCCCACCTGTACTGATTGTTTCGCATTTAGGTCGTTTGCCCAGAGAAGCGTTGATACTTTTATGCCGAATTTATGCGCTATTTTGGACGGATTGTCTCCAGATTTTACGGTATAGTTGATGGTCGCATCTCGTTTTCTTGGTTGGATTCGAACAAACAAATTGCCTGATTCATCTTCTACCAGTACTTCCCGAAGTCCCGCTGTTCGCACTCCCGCAAAATTGTCCAAAAATCCCACTTCTGAAATAGGGAAAGACACGGAACGTTCCCCAAAAAATTCTTCTCCGAATATTTCTTGTGACCAAAAAAAGTACGGCGGACGGAATCCAAGGACAAACATGACAAAAAATCCGAGTATCACCACCTGAAACGCGAAAGGCGAATGAAGCGCTCTCTGGAGCGATTGCAAAAATGAATGCCACACGAATCTCACCATGTTTTTTGGTGCCGGTGGATTGTAGACTGAATCATTTGGTCGTCAACCTTGCCTTGGAAATAATTTGTGACAATCGGATGAAAGATTCACGTCACAGACGGGGAGGGAGTCTCGATTCTGTCGGGACTATTTCGTGGGGCGAACCCCCTCCCACGCTGGGGAGGGGATGTGATTTAAAAGTTGGTTCGCTATAATTATAAAATATCCGTAAGAGAAAATTTCACTCCTCTTGTCATTTTAAATTTGGTTCACTCTAACGAAGATTCTTCTCCTTCGACTACGCTTGGGATCAGAATGACGGTACATTTTTTTATCCGCCTACGCAGAAAACCCCGAGCGCTCGGCGTCGCGTAGCCGCTATGGCGAAGCACGGTTAGCTCGGGGATGAATGCGTTTGCAATCATCATAAAAGCAGATAGAAAGAAGATTTGCTTCCGACCTTCGTCAAGACTTCGGCGGACAAGACGGCGGATTTCGCGGCACAAAGGCGGATAAACCAGCCGTAGTTCGCCATATGGCGAACTACGGCTGGGTAAAATAATTAGATACCTCGGGCGTTCCGTTCTCCGTAGAAATACTTCGAAGGATGAAAAGCCCGAGGAGCTTCATTATCTCTCCTTCTTCTGTTCTTTTGCTTCTTCTTCCTCAATACGAGTTAAAATATCCTCAAAAGAAATTCCTTCTCCTCCCAAAAGAAGTGTTGTCGCTCCCACTTGCAGTGATGTATTGTACGCTTTATGGGTTTCACGATCATAGATAAACTCTATTTTGTGTTTCTGTATCTCGGCATTGGAAACATGGAATCGTTGCATTTCCATATCCAAAATCTGAATGTTTTGACGTGAGACGGTGACTTCCTCCGCGGTGAGGAGTTCTTGTATGAATTTTCGTTGCAAAATGGCTTGAGGAGTGGTTTGAGAAATAAATATACCATTTCCAGAAGCATTATCAGACGTGTCAGATTGTTTCTGAGCGAGGGAATTTTCTATTTGATTCAAAAATCCGTTCAAAAATCTTTCATGAATTTGTTCGGTGGATGTTTCTCCTACTTCAACCCGTTCGAATAATTGCGTGGTATATTGGAATACTCCCGAAACAGGCAATCCTTGAAATTCTCCTTTTGAAAAACGAGTAATGCCTTGCTCTCGAATTGTTTCAAAGTCCATTTGTGCCGTGATAATCCCGTTCTTTTGAAAAAGATCTTTGAGGTATTTTGCATTTGCGATAGATGTTATTTCTCGTTCGTTCGCTGAGGTATCTGCTGTATCCTGTTTCGTTTGCGCCTCCAGTTCGGAGATTCTTTCACTCAATTCCGTTTGACTCTCCCGTGCTAATTTTATGGCGTCCAATTCTTCTTTTGTCAGTCCCGTATTGCCGATAAGGGAAATCAGATGTATCAATTCATTTTCTTCCGGAGTGAATATATCCTGTCCTTCTCGGTCTGCCAGTTCGTCCATATGAAGATTCCGATACACACTCAGAATCACTTCTGAGACATCTATTTTTGTTCGATCTTCCAAAAATTTTTGAAGAAACGAAAGTATTTCATGTGCTACTTCTCGCTTAAATGTATTTGCATCCTCTTGTTCTTCTTCCTGTGTTTCAAAAAATTCGCGTTCTTTCTGCACCAAAAGTGCGTAAGTTTTGAACCATTCTTCATTTTGCAGAGAGATTTCTTGCAAAAGCATTTTTGACAATACCCGACGAATTTCAATGAGCTGGTATACTTCTGCCTCTTTCAGAGAGAGTGAGTGCAAGATAGCTTCAAATTCGTCACGCTCGCTTTCTGCTTGATCAAAGGAAGACTGAAACAAAAATTTCTCTATATTCAAAAAAGTAAGCTGTAACTTTTCAAGAGGGGTACGAGCTTTTCGCTCTCTCCAAAAATCAAAAAATACGGCATTTGTTTTTTCCGGAAGAATCGT
>JAIPGU010000047.1 GCA_021735575.1 Candidatus Altimarinota bacterium
GGAGGTATGTTACTGATGATTAATACGTTTCGGATTGTCCTTTTTTCTCGGCGGGAAGAAATCTTTGTTGCTCGTTTGGTGGGGGCAGAGCGAAAGTTTATTGCCCTTCCTTTTTTTGTGGAAGGGTTGATTTTGGGGTTTTCTTCGGCAGTGCTAGGGATTCTTGCCTTTGTGTTTGTGTTACGTCAGGTTTCTGTTTTACCGGGAGGAGCCATATTTTTGGAGTTGTGGAATCATGTATTTGAGTGGGAAGTGTTGTGTGGAGGGCTTGTGGGAGTACTCGGAGCATGGATATCGGTACGGAAATACTTGAGAGGGAAATTTAGCCAATAATCTGTCTTTCCCACTTTTAAGTAGCTGACACGGCGCCGTGTCAGCTGTAAAAGATACATTGACGCAGAAGGATTGAAGATTGATAATTGCTTTTGATGGGCGAAACCAAGACACAAGGATGGTTGTTAAAAAAAACGTTTTTATCGAATGATGATGCGTTTGTGGAGTTTTTTACGGAAAGCTATGGACGAGTAAAACTTTCTGCTCGGAAGCTCAGAAACTCCCGAAAAAGAAATTTGGAAATAGATTTTTTTCGTTTGCTCGAAATTGGAATTTTCGAAGGTCGTCAATCAAAGTCATTGCATTCAGTAGCAACGACTTCTTTGTGTTCTCTTTTTAGTCAGAATCTGGAGGTATCGGAAATGGGGTTTCGTTGGATTGAAACTCTACAACGAGTACTACCAGAGGAAAAACCAACACCGATATTGTTTGAAACCGTGTCTTTGCTTCTGCAAAATGTAGACCCCCAGTATACACTCCATTTCGATCTTTTTTTTCGGGTGGTTGTATTGAACTTCTTGGGGTTTTTACCGCGATTTGATCAGGTGAGGGGAACCTGTTTTTTTGACTCGCAGAACTTTCGGTTTTCTTCCAAAGCATTTCCCGGAGGCACAAGCATGTCCGACCGTGCTCGTCAGATTATTGAATTTTTACGCCGATCGGATGTCACGGAGTTTTTTGAGAAAAAAGAAAATCTCCCCTCAGAATATTTTGAAGAAGTCGGAGACATCCTATCAGATATAGAGGAATATCATTTATCCTGATCCTGCTTTGGATTCCTTTCACGAATTGCTCTCTCAAAGACATCGGCGAAAGTCATTTGTTTCGCCTCGTCTATTGCTTTCGGTCCTTTTATTTTTTTCTCCGGGTGCTTTTTCGAAGGACGATCTTGAAATGGGAGCTCAGGGGAACCGGAAATAGGTTTTATAGGCATGATAAGGGGAATTAATGGAGAGATCCTTCGAAATGCTTGGCATTCATTCTCAGTGGAGGAGATCCTTCACCCGCTAAAGCGAGCTCAGGATAAGTTCCGTCAACATTTCGAACTGCGTGCAAGCACTTGTTCTCAATGGGAGAGATCCTTCGACTCGCTTCGCTCGCTCAGGATAAGTTCGACCAACAGCTCATTCTTCGTGTTGAGGAGATCCTTCGCCCGCTAAAGCGAGCTCAGGATAAGCTCCACTAACATCTCGAAAGGAATGCTTCGCATTCATTCTCGATGAGTGTCACTTACTTTCTTTTTCCATGAAAGGCTTCCACTTGTGCGCGAAGTTTCTTTTTGAGCTCATCAGCGCATTTTTTCATATCTTCCGCGATCGTTTCGGCATAAAATTTCCCACCTGGACAATGGACCGTAGCGCTTCCTTCGAAACGATCCCCTGAATGATGTTTTGATTTGGAAAGAACGACTCGTATTTCTAAAGAATCCGAATCTCCAGCATCAAAACCGAGTAATTGCTCTAATTTTGCAAATCGCTTCTCAAAGTATTCTTGGTCTTCGGGGAAAAAAGTCACGTCACCGGTCTGAAAGTGAAAAATCATAAAGAAATAAGAAAAAGAGACTCTGAGAATAACGTCCTTTTTCTAAAAAATCAATGTCTTTCCAGAAAATCCGGACTTGATTTCTATCCCTTCGTTTCCCGTCACTTCTCCGACAATCTGCGCTTCTATATCTGGGTCAATGGTGTTCAAAGCTTCACATATTTCTTCGGCACTGTCGGAAAAAAGAAGCATGGCTGTTCCGCAATGCCAGGTGCGGTAACATTCTTCTTCCTCAATGTTGCCTAATTTCTGCAGATCTTTTACGGCCACGTGCGGTTCATGGAGATTATGAAATGTGGCGCCAAGTCCTTTTGGCATAATCCTTGGAGCGTTTCCCGGGATTCCTCCTCCGGTAATATGGGCAATTCCATCGACCGGGAATTTTCGTGTGCCTTCAAAATCTCCTAATACGTGATTGAGAAGCGTGCGGTGGAAAATTTTGGAAGGGGTCAGAAGAATTTCTCCCCAAGAGATACCTTCGCGCCAATCAGTCTCATGCCAATTATCCCCAAAAGCCGTTTCGCAGACCTTTCTGGCGAGTGAAATCCCATTGGATCGGAGAACTCTTCCTTTGAGTCCGACAATCTTCTGCCCTGCGTGGATGTGTTGTCCAGTGATGAATTTATCTTTTTTCACGATTCCAACCGCAGTGGCGTTCCAAATAATTTTTTGAGCGGCTTTTCCGAGTTCTGCGATTTCTCCCCCAGGAATAACGACTTGTTGAGAAATGCAAGCGCGGGCAAGACTTGCGGTCATCGCGTCCAGTACTTCCGGTTCCACATACGGTACGTCAAACGTATTGGTGACGCTGATAACTTCCGCTCCAGTACAAATCGCGTCATCTACCACCATGCAGAGCAAATCTTCTCCAATGGTATCAAACAATCGCATGCGTTCGGCAATTTCTGTTTTAGTTCCTGTTCCATCATCGTTTTGGACAAGTAAAAAATCTCCCATATCGAGCGCCCCCGAGAATCCACCGTCGAGTATCATCGGTTCTCCGATTTTTCCGGCGCGGCAAGAAAATGTTTTTTTAGCATTCGCGTACGCTGCTCGGGAAGCAGTATCTCCCTTCTCGATGTCTACACCAGAGGTTGCATAATCTATTGTATTCATCCTTTTTCAAAAACAATGATGCCAATTTCGTCTCCAAAGATTGCTAACAAATTCTCGAGTTCTGCTTGGTGCGTTTGCCCGAGTTTTATGAGAAGTACGGGTGTATCTATTTCTTCGTCAATAGCGTCGACGGGGGCAAGTTGAAAAAACTTCTCCGCTCCTGGGAAAGTTGCAATCAGACGAGGGGACTCAAACGTCAAAATAAATTGTTCGAGTAATTTCGGATTTTGAGTGCCCAATGATTCTTGCACCCGAAGTATAGGAGTTTCCGGGAAAATTTCTGATACTTGTTCCAAAAAAGAAATACGATCCCGAAATACTTCGAAAGCGTATAAACCAACCACGGTAAATAGAAAAGAGAGAATGGAAACTCCAAGAACTCGCCAAAGAAAAGGAATATCTGATGTTTCGGTATAGACCGAAGGTGTGGAAACACCAAACGGATAGGTGTTGTCGGTATTAAAATCAGAAAAATTTTTCTGAAACACCGAGAGAAGAGCTGTGGTCAAAGTTTCAGCATGGACGGCTTCATCGGGAAGGAGTTTTAATGTCCAAAAGACATTCAATCTATTTTGTCTCCGTGCTGACAATTTGTGTTTAAAACGAGGTATAAAAAGCTCCGCGTTATCCAACACTTGATTTCTAAATCCCGGGTTTTGTGCCCATCCGGCTATCATTTCCGCAACTTTACTGGCACTCTCTACCGGATCCATCGAAGATAATTGGGGTGTGGAGGGGAGTGCCGAAGAAGAAACTGTTTTTATTGAGAAAAAAATTGTGGTTTTGTGGTATTCAGGAATGAGATAGGAAAGTCCCAACAGAATACCGCCCAAAATTACAAATGTCGTCCAGAATGTCCAAACGCGCCGAGTGAGAGGAGAAAGGAAAGAAAGTATATGCATAGGATTTGTTTAGAGGTTTTGTACGGATTTATGAGAAAAATTCAATAGATAAGCCAAAAAACAGTGGGGACTTTTTTTATAGTGTACCACTCAGTGGCAAAGGAAGATCAGAATCTCTTTGCTTGGCTCCTCGTCCTTCACGTTCCACCTGTTGGAGATAGTCTTCTGTTACTTCCGGTGTAACATATCCTCCGTCGAATACACCCGTGTGAAATTTTTTTATTTTTGGATTTCCAGCTTTCGCTGCAGCGACTAGGTCTTCCACTGTTTGATAAAAAAGCGCGTCAGCTCCGATTGTTTTCCGGATCTCTTCGATCGTTAAACCGTGAGCAATCAACTCTGAGCGTGTCGGAATATCAATTCCATATACATCGGGATTGATAATAGGAGGTGCCCCACTGGCAAGATACACATGTTTTGCCCCCGCCTGTCGACATAATTCTATAATTTGTTTCGAAGTATTTCCTCTCACAATAGAATCATCTATGAGCAAAATATTCCTGTTTTTGAATTCCAGTTCGATGGTATTCAGTTTCCTTCGAATAGACTTTTGGCGCATTTTTTGGTTTGGCATGATAAATGTCCGTCCAATGTAGTGATTTTTTACGAGCCCTTCTCGGTATTTAATGCCGAGTTCTTGTGATACTTGCATGGCAAGGGGACGTCCTGAATCTGGCACGGGCATAACCGAATCAATGTGAAGTTTCGCTCTTTTTATTTGCTTCGCAAGTGCCGCTCCCATACGAAGGCGAGTTTTGTAGACAGAAATTTCATTCATCATGGAATCCGGTCGAGCAAGGTAGATATATTCAAAAATACATGGATTCAACGTCCCTTTCACGCACTGATGCGATAGTATTTCTCCGTTTTTTTGAACGAGAATCGCTTCTCCGGGCTTCACATCGCGAACCGTTACAAACCCCAAAGCTTTAAAAGCCACGTCTTCAGAGGCAAATGCCCACTCGGTTCCCGTAGAAGTTTCTTTTTTTCCCATAACAAGGGGTCTTATGCCATGCGGATCACGAAATACAAGCATGCCCACTTGGTCGATGAGGGTAATAACAGAATAAGCTCCAGTAACTCGATCCATTGTCAATTTCGTAGCATCAAAAACAACATCAGAAAGTTTTTTTTTCGGTGCCGCTTTCATTACTTTATAAATCTGATCAGCAAAAACGTTCAGCAATAATTCCGTGTCAGAGCCAGTTCTCAAATGTCTGTGATACTGAGTAAGAACTTTCTTTCGTAACGCTTCTATGTCCGTTAAATTTCCATTGTGAATGAGATAAATCCCCAAAGGAGCATTTACGAAAAAAGGCTGAGCTTCATCGATTTCGTTGCAATCACCGCACGTCGTATAACGGCAATGTCCCAGAGCCATATTCCCCTTGAGAACTCGCATGTCTTTTTCATCAAAGACATCTCGAACAAGTCCTGATCCTCTTCGGTCATAAAATTTCTTTCCGTCAAAAGCAACAATCCCCGCAGAATCTTGCCCGCGATGCTGGAGCATGAGAAGCCCATCATAAAGCTCGTAAACCGCATCGTCCCGTGTTTTTGCAATGCCAATGATTCCACACATGTTTGGTGGGAAAATACTACGGTGAAATAGAGAGTCGCGCAAGTAGAAAGTAGGTCAAGTTTTTCATTCTCAATAAAGGCAATAATTCTTTCAATTTGTATTGAAAAAATACAAAAAACAGTTTGACCGTTCAAAACGAAAATTTTACACTCCGCCCCGCTTTCCTACAAGTGCCGAGATAGCTCAGTGGTAGAGCAACGCATTCGTAACGCGTAGGTCGTGGGTTCAAATCCCATTCTCGGCTCCATCGTCGTCGCTAAGAGACTTCATTGCTCCGTTTTTGGCTTTGCCAAAAACTACGCTTATTCCATCCCTGCTCCTCTTTGCTCACACGGAGGTCCTCATGTTCGCTTCACGCTGTGTCTCGCTACACTCGACAACAGCTACTCGTATTCAGCTACCCCGTGTTCGCAGTATAATCTCGTTATTCCTCCTTTTCCCCAAAAAGTTTATTCCTCCGCCACAGCGGGGGACTTTTGGGGACCCCGTTAAAACAAAAACAAAAACAAAAAAAAATACGAGTCTTTACTCGTACTTTCTTTTTGTTGTTTTCCCCAAGAGACGAATTAGAACGAACCCCAATCAGTTCCCAAAAAATTTGCCTGAATATCCAGAGCAAATTCTCGCGCGAAATATCCGAGTGCCGCAAAAGCAAGAACCAGAAAAGAAGCGAGGGCGAACTCAACCCAAAGATTATCAAGAGAAAAAACGAGACGAATGTTTTTCATGAATGTTAAAAATTAAATCAGGGGATTGTAACAAAAAAAAAGAAGAAAATCAAGAAAAACAAATCGGTAACTCTCCCCCGAAAGCAAGTAAGTCATTTCGACTGAAGTCCGCCACGGCGGACAAAATGGAGAAATCCCTTTTGTGCACTATGTATAAAGGGATCTCTCCGCTCCACTGCGTTTCGGTCGAGATGACAATAATAGGAGTAACTTGCGATCAAGGGATAATCAC
>JAIPGU010000048.1 GCA_021735575.1 Candidatus Altimarinota bacterium
TACTTGTTTCTTCATATGTTAAATCTTCACTATTCTTTATCTCAAATACTCGTTGCCGATAATCCATCGAATATGCCATCCCCCTTATTATCTACCTTTCTTTTTATTATGACAAACTATTTTGAATTAGCTATATAGGATTCATGCTCTCGATTTCGCAAAGGTTCTTCAATACGGAACAGAAGGATCTCTTTATAAAAGTGGGAGATCTCTTGAGGAAATAACAAATATGATTGCTGAACTAACAAGGGTCTATGAAGATCCTGTTAAATTAGCTCGAACAGCGTCAGATGTACATTTAGGTCTGGCAGTAGAGACCGTTCTATGGGAGGCGGAAAGCAAAAGAATTTTTTATGAATGGAAAGCTAAAGCTATTCGTTCCTAACTTCTTACAGTTTTTCTGCGGCTTTGATGGTGTTCTCAATCAAAGAAACAACCGTCATGGGACCAACGCCTCCTGGGACAGGGGAAATTTTGCTGGCGACTTCTTTGGCGCTGTCAAAATGCACGTCTCCGCACAGTGTTCCGTTCTCTCGGCGGTGAATGCCTACGTCAATAATCACAACGCCCGGTTTGAGGTCTTCTCCGTGCAGAAATTCCGGTTTTCCGACCGCGACTACCAAAATATCGGCATTTTGGAGGGCTTTCATTCGTTCTTCGTTCGTTGATTGAGAATGAAGAACCGTGACATGTGCTCCTCGAAACATCAGCATTTCTTTTACCGGTCGTCCGACAATGCGTGAGCGTCCCATGACAACGGCATTTTTTCCGTTTATTTGGACGCCTGAGAGTTCCAGCATGCGGATAATTCCTTGTGGAGTACAGGGAGGAAGATCAGATTCGCGGGTATCGAGTCCCAGGTTATTGGCATTGGTGAAGCCGTCGACGTCTTTGTGTGGATTAATGGATTCAATGATGTTGGTGCTGTCGATGTGATCGGGAAGCGGAAGCTGGACAATGACACCATGAATGTTGTTGTCCGCATTAATACGTTCGATTTCTTCCAAAAGTTCTTTTTCTGTAATGGTGGAGGGGAATCGACGTACTTCTGATAATACGCCAGCTTCGGTGGCAAACTTTTCTTTTTGACGAATGTAACTTTGGGAGGCGGGGTGTTCTCCGACAAACACAACAATCAATTTTGGTTGAACACTTTTTTTGTTCAACAGTTCAACGCGGGGGATGAGATCATTTTTGATGATTTGTTTGGCGAGTTCCCGACCGGAGATGATTTGAGCGAGCATGGAATACAAGTTATTAGCTGTTAGTTATTAGTTGTTAGTTTTTTTTGGAAAGAGTGAATCATTTTTGAGATTTCAGTAATTTTTTCTTGGATGTTGCAGGATTCTTCTGGTGTCATATATTTAAGCTCTTTTGCGAGAAGTGTTTGTGTTTCGAGTTCGTTGCAAGACCCTTGTGCAATACTGCAAAATCGAGAAAAATCTTTATTTGCTTTTCTTCCAGCCCCTTCCGCAATGTTGCTCGGAATAGAAACGGCACTTCGGCGCATCTGATCTATAATTCCAAATCTTTCCTTACTTGGGAAATTTTTAGTAATTTCGTAGATTGACAGGGCGAGTTGAAATCCTTTTTGCCAGATTTTTAATTCTTTATAATTCATTTCATAAACTAAAAGCTAAGAACTAAAAACTATTAACTTTTTTTCTGCAATTTCTCCAACACCAATCTCAATATCTCTTCCGCGATTTCTTCTCTACGTCGAAGTTCTCCAGCGCGGTCAACGGGAATCTTTACCCATCGAAAATCTTTTTTACAGCGATCAAGCGCGACATTTCGGACTTTTTGCAGGTATTCCTCGTCGGATTCGTGGAGGTCAGCGAGTCGGTTTTTGGCGGCATGAATCCTTTGACGTGCTTCTTCCGATGCATCGAGAAACAGCACTAAACTTTCTCGCGGAAACCCAAATACTTCGTATTCCAGTTTTTCAACAAAGGTTTCCAGTTCTGAAATTTTTGATTTTCCTTCGCCTCTGGCAGGGGTATAGATGAGGTTGGAACTGACTCCTCGATCAAAAACCACCACATCATTTTCATTCCGCATTTGTTCGATTTCTTCCAGTGCAAATATGCGATCTGCAGCGTAAAGATTGGCAATCATGCGGGGATCAATATCAGTCATCGGTCCCAGCTCTCCCCGCAAGTAAGCGGCAACTCGTGCGCCGGCAGGATTTGTCTCATAGCTGGGGAATCGTTTATATCCTACGCGGAGTCCTTTATCTTTGAGATGCGTGAGCAGTAATTCTGTTTGCGTGCTTTTTCCACAGGCATCTAGTCCTTCGAGAACAATAATGGGGGCTTTCATATCAATGACGAATTATCAATTACGAATTACGAATGGAGAAATTTTACATAAAGTATCGCGTATTTCGTATGAAATTCCAAATTTTGACTGATGCAGGAAAAAGGAAAATGGAATAAGGAATAAGGATAATGATTTCTCCCCTTTTGCTTTTTTCTTATTCCTTTTTCCCTTACATGATACGTGCTACATAATACGTGATACGAAAAATATTTTGGTCTTTTCAACTAAGAGTGAAACTCATAAAGTAAACGAGCAGAAAATCATGAGTCAAATTCAACTCTTCGGCATCCTCAACGTCACGCCAGATTCGTTTTCTGATGGAGGAGAATTTTTGGATACAGAAAGCGCCGTAAAACATGCGGAACAAATGTTCACAGAGGGAGCGGACTACATCGATATTGGGGGGCAGAGCACGCGACCAAATGCGGTAGAAATATCGTGGGAAGAAGAATGGAAGAGGGTAGAACCGGTGCTGAAAAAATTATCTGGAACGACGACGGCGCCGTCGTCGCTACGGAATAAAATTTCTCTTGATACCTTCCATTGGCAAACGGCGCAGAAATTCCTGACTTTTGGCGGGCGAATTCTCAATGATGTGTCAGGATTTCAGGATCCGAGAATGCAGGAATTGGTGCCCCAATTCGATATGGTGGTGGTGAATCACTTCCCTGGGAAGACGGTACAGGAAGTGCATGAACAAAATGCTTGTCTCGGCTTGTCCGGGATCAGTTCAATAAATCAGGTACGGGATGAACTGCTCACACGAAAAGAAGATCTCGTGAGAAAAGGGGGGAACCCGGAGAATATAGTTTTGGACCCCGGGATAGGCTTCGGAAAAACGATGGAACTGAATTGGGAACTCTTGGAATTTGCACGAGCGGTGCCGGAAGAGCGTGTGATGATCGGTCATTCGCGGAAGCGTTTCCTAGGGGAGCATCGGTTTGAAATTGAGCCAAATTTGGAAGCAGGAAAGAAGGCAATAGATGCAGGAGCATCGTTTTTACGCGTGCATGATGTACGAGAACATCGGGCAATGATTCAAACTACAAACGACAAATAATCAAACTACAAATATTTTTCTGTGAAGTTTCCTTGTTTGTAGTTTGATTGTATACCCCCAGTATACACTTCGAATTGTCACGGATGTAAACCTGAAAATCCTTTGAATAGCGTTTCACCGAGGAAGTTTGCTTTTTTGGCACGCTCTTGTATTTTTCGTGTCACATGGAAAAAGAAAGAACTATGGCAGTCTTCGGAGGAATGGATTCAAACACTGGAAAAGCGGCTCAGAAGCATTTTGTGACCCAGTATAAAGCAGACAGGGTTACGTACGTTTCAGAAATTGCAGAGGTGTTTCAGAAAGTCGTTTCTGGGGAATGTGCGTGGGGCGTGGTGCCATCTGCTAATTCCTACACCGGAGCGGTAGAAGCAACCGAAAGTGCTCTTGGTATGTATCAGGATGTCATTAAAATACACGATCAAGTGCGTCTTCAAATTCAACATTGTCTTATGGGGGTTTCAGGGGCTACCTTAGAAGGAATCAGAGAAGTGTGGAGTCACGAGCAAGCATTAAAGCAGTGTCGGGAATGGCTTCGGGATCATATGGGATCGGTGATACAAAAAAACAAACCATCTACCGCGCTTGCTGCAGAAGCGGTAGCACAGGAAAGGGATTTCAATTACGCTGCCATTGCTCCTCCTGAAGCAGCTCGTGCGTATAATCTTACAATACTTGCCGATAGCATTGGACCAGGAGAGAACGAGACAGAGTTTGTTCTGATTGGACTTAAAACAGAAGAATGAGTTGTGTTTTTTCAGAAAAGATGATATAATACAAAAATAAATTGACAAATATTCAGAAATTGCTACATTTTGACACGTAATGGACACAAATAAATTCGAGAAACTCACTCAGGAAATGGCGGCTGTTGAAGCCGGCGGATCCTCTGATGCTTTGCAAGAAGTGTTATCGAGTACGGATAAAGTTCGTGAAACGATTCGGACGGTGGGAGAGAATGGAGGTTCTATTTCTCAGGCGTCTTCTGCGCAAAGAAGTCAGTCTGGATTGGCTTCCATATCACAGAAAATTTCTCGATTACTTTTTTCCCATGATACTCATTCGGCACAACTACCAACGGTGCGAGAGCAGAGAAAACAAGTTCGAGTTGTCCTTGAAAAAGAAAAGAACCAACTTCTCAAAGAAGCTTCTCGTATTGAGTCTCGTCGGAATTTTTCAGCTGCCGCGTTAGAAGAAGTAATTCGTCAAATTCGATATTTACAGCAATTGTTGGCAGAACTGATTCAGTTGGCAGCCAAGAAACTGGAACAACTGTATCGGCATTATGTTCTCAGAGGAAGAACAGCATAATTTTTTGACTTTTTGAGCGGAAGTACGTAGGTTATGAGTGATTTTTTAAGGAGAAAATAAATATGAAAAAAATATTTGTGCTTGCGGTTCTTGCCGTTTTTTTTGGTTTGTCTTTTGGAGGGCAATCGGAAGCGGCTCGTAATATATCAGGACGTTTTAGAGGAAGGGATTACGATGATTTTTTGAAATATAAAGAAGCATTGGCGGAAAAAACACTTCCTAAATATTCTTCTCTCAGGCGATTTGACAGAATCCCTGTTCCGAATCCTTCCGTTGTTTCTCAGGTAAAAATAGCACAACCGACTTCCGCTTCTCGGAGGTTCACGACACAAGGATTTTCAGCCCCTTCTCCGACGTCTTCTTCGGCAAGTCGGGAGGTACAGGAATTTCGTGATCATAGCGCTTCAAAAGTATCTTTCCGTCTTACCGTACCAAAAGATTTCAATCTCCGGTCAGATACGCTTACCTGGGACAGTGGGAGCTTGCTCTTTCAACAAGGGAACTCAAAAATAGAAGTTATCGCCACTCCTCAGAAATGTGAAGGGGGGTTGACCTTTGTACGGAGTTGTTTGGAACAAAAATCAGAAGCATTTCTGGGAGACTTTAAACAAGAATTGCCGCGTATGCAGTTACAAGAAAATAAAAACATATCGCTCAACCAGAATGAAGTTCAGTTGGGAAGAGACAACATGGCTCGTCACGTGAGACTTTCTTCTTGGAATTATGAAGCATCACAACTGACTTTTTTTGATCCGGTCAATAAATATGTTTGGTTACTGCGTATTATTGATCCTGGAAAAGAAACAGGAATTGTAAGCGATAATCGATCGTTACAACGAATGTTCTCTTCCATTCTTTCTCCGTTTGAGAGCAGTTCCGACACGAGTAACGCGGATCGTACGGTACTTAGCTACTTGTTTGGGGCGAGAAACAGAAGTACAGGGAATACACAGCTTTCGAAAACTCCCATTCGTTATGATAGTTCGCAAGTGGGAAAAATCGGAGCGGAGTCGATTCCTTTTACCTTAGAAACACCGAATGGCTTTAAGTTGGCGAACGATACACTTTCGTGGAATGAGGGAGAATTGGTGTTGGAGAGTGACGATTCATCATTTCGTATTGTAGCAACTGATTTTGTGTGCGATGAGCAAACACCACGCTTAAAACGAGAATGTATAGAACGTTATGCGGTTGAGCGTGGGAAAGAGCTAAAGGCAGAGTTTCCCGGCGCCAACATTTTGCAGGATCAAAATATGCAATTACAGCTCGTAGACAGGACATTGATGCATGATGCAAACATGTCTCGCACCACATTTTCTCGTGATTATGTAGGTCGTATGTTGCTTCTTCGCATGCCGGGGAAACGAGTCGGGCTCTTGACTTTTGCTGAACCGATACATAACTTCCTTTGGACTGTTCGCATAGAGGCTCCGGAGGAGAGAGATGCTTTTCTCAACGATATTCGCCAAAAACAAAAGATATTTTCTTCTTTGCAGTTTCATCCTACAGAAGAGGATTTAAACTGGGAGCCATCAACTGAAGACGTTGATGTTGAAGCGACAGAGGGAGAGGAGGAATAATCCCCCCACCACCAAGGGGGAGATGCAAGGGATCTCTCTATTTTGATGGAGT
>JAIPGU010000049.1 GCA_021735575.1 Candidatus Altimarinota bacterium
ATGCTGGCGGATACAGCAGGAATGGTAATTCCTCAGAGTTTTGGAAAAGAAAAAGATCCCACAACCGATGAAAAGGAAGATATATTTTCGCTCCATGAGCTGGCTTCAGAGTTTTTTGCAAGTCAGTTGCAAAACACGGAATCAGCACAGTCTTATTTGAAAAAACGAGGGATTTCCGAGGAAGTATCGACCGATTGGAAATTGGGATATGGGGGAGAGCGGGAAGACGGGCTCACCAAATTTTTATTGGAAAAAGGGTTTTCAGAAGAAGAAATTGCACGGTCGGGAGTGGCTTTTGAACGGGAATTTGGCGCCAAAAAAATGCGGGACCGTTTTTTGGAACGACTCACAATCCCTATTGCTGAACCCAGAAATGGGAAAATTATCGCGTTTACCGGAAGAGATTTGTCCGGGAAAGAAGGACGAGCCAAGTATCTGAACTCTCCAGAAAACCCCGTTTATCACAAGTCTTCCACGCTTTTTGGGCTTGATCGAGCGCGCAAAGTTATCCGTGAAAAAGACTTCGCTATTTTAGTAGAAGGGAACTTTGATGTTATTACGGCGCACATACATGGCTTTTGTAACACTGTTGCAACATGTGGAACGTCACTCACCGAAGATCATTTGAGGATTTTGAAGAGACTTACAAAAAATATATATCTGGCGTTTGATACTGATATTGCCGGGAAAAAAGCGACGCTCAGAGCTGTGGAAATGATTCTTCAGATGGAATTAAATCCTTTTGTTATAGAAATTCCAGAAGGAAAAGACATAGATGAGTTGGCTCAAAAAAATGCAAGTATGTTGCAAAAAGTCGTTGAAGGCGCTCAGAATGCGCTTTTGTTTTTATGTGAAAAATTTTCCGATAAATATCTCACGGGATCGCTCGAAGGAGAAAAAAAGTTTTTGGATGCGTTGTTTTATTTTTTGCGTTTTGTGCATCGCCCGATAGAACGTGACGAACTTCTGACCCGTATGGCAAAGCGTCTCGGGCGGGCAAAGGGAATCGTAGAGGAGGAATTTCAAAAATTTGTGCGCAGAAATCCTCGCAGACAAGAGAGTCCTTCTGAAGATTCTCCGGGGAAAAAGTTTACGCGAGAGGAATGCTTTGTTGGTTTTTTGAGTGCTCATTGGAAGTTTTTTAGAGAAAAAATTTCAGAGAAAATGTTGGACTTGCTTTCGGGTTTTCCAAAAGAGCTTCTTGAAAAAAAATTAATCGGATCAGAAATGACGGATGAAGAACAGAAAGTGCTTTTATCGTGGGAGTTGCATGAAGAGAATCTCTATGGGGATCATATTTCTGAAGAGGTACTTGAGCGAGACGCAAAAGTATTTGTGGCGCAATTACAAGTGGTACAAGAAAAGAAAACACGAATGGAAGATGCCAAAAAATTCGGAGAAGGACTCAAGAAGAATGCATAAAAAAGCTTGTTGAAGGGATTTGGGTTCGTCAGACTCTTGTTTCTGCGCCTTATCTAGAGTAGGATCACAGAAGATGATTCTCTTGGAAAACAAACGCATTCTCTTTGATTATGAGATCCTCGACACCTTCGAAGCAGGAATAAAGCTAGAGGGATGGGAGGTTAAATCTCTGCGTGCCAAACACGGGAATTTGAAGTCTGCTTGGGTACGGATACACGATGGAGAAGCATTTTTGGAAAATTTTCAAGTCTCTCCATACCGTTTTTCTGCAGAAGTGCAGGATCGGGACCGCCCCAAAAAATTACTTCTTGCCAAAAGAGAAATCGAAAAAATAGAAGCCAAACTGCAAGAAAAAGGACGAACGGTGGCTCCAATAAAAATTTATACGAAGGGGCATCATTTGAAATGTGAAATCGTGATTGGGAAAGGACGAAAAAAATACGAAAAAAGACAAGTTCTGAAGGACAGATCTGTGCGAAAAGAAGCGCGACAGGCTTTGAAAAATTTTAATGCACGCTAAACTCCTAGTACCATGAAATGTCCAAGCTGTGGTCATGAAGATAGCAAGGTGGTTGATTCTCGCGTAACGGATGCGGGAACGGCTATTCGTCGGAGAAGAGAATGTCCGAAATGCGAGTTTCGTTTTACAACTTTTGAGCGCTCTCAAACAGCGAACTTAATGGTTGAGAAGAAAGGAGGTATTTTCGAACCATATGATCGAGAAAAATTGGAGAAAGGAATTCTTACCGCGTGCGGGAAACGTCCCGTATCTATCGAAAAAATACGAGAGTGCTTATCGGAACTAGAAGAACGTTGGGGACGAGACAAAGTTGTGTCGAGCAAAAAAATTGGAGAAGATGTGATTGAGATGTTGCGTGAAATAGACGAAGTAGCTTTTATTCGATTTGCTTCCGTGTATAAACAATTCAAAGATATGGAAACATTCAAGGCGGAGCTTTCTAAATTTTTTAATACCAAGCAATGAATGATTTGATTCTCGTAGGCATTCAGGGTTCAGGGAAAGGGACACAGGCTCGTATTCTAGCGAGAAAATTCGGGTATCAGATTTTTGAGACAGGTGGAGTATTGCGTTCTTTGGCACAAGAAGACAGCCCGCTTGGAGCGAAAGTGAAATCTATTACAGAAGCGGGAGAACTCGTTCCCAATGAAATTGTCATGGAAATTGTAGAAGATTTTCTTTCGAAAATTACTTCGGATGCTCCTGTTATTTTTGACGGAATTCCGAGATCAGAACCTCAAAGACAAAGCCTGGAGGAACTTTTGGAGCGGCATGGGCGTGAGTTTTCGGTATTAGAAGTTCGATTGACCGAGGAGGAAGCTATGGCGAGACTTCTCAAAAGAGCGGAAATAGAAGGACGTGCGGACGACACCCCTGCTGTTATTCACAAACGAATTCAGAATTTCTATAAGCATACAGAGCCATTATTGGATGTTTGGAGAAAGGTGGGGAAACTTATTTCTGTTAATGGAGAGCAGAGCATTGAGGGGGTAACGGAGGAAATTTTGGAAGAGTTCAAGAGTTAACGAGCTTACAAGTCAACAAGTGTCTTTTCCTTTTGTCTAGATAAGCGCTAACGCTTCCATGACACACATGATCCGCCGCGGCGGATGACTGGTTTTGTGTAGGATAAAAAAAAGAGGGCTTTTTCGTTTAAAACTCGTTGACTCGTTGACTTGTTGACTTGTAGACTGATCAAAATGAATATTGCAATTAAGACGTCTCAAGAATCGAATATCATGCGTTATGCGGGGAGGCTCTTGCAGGACGTACAGGAGCTTTTGAAAAAACACATTTCTGAAGGAGTATCTCTTTTGGAGTTAGATAGAATAGCAGAAGAACGCATTCTTGCGGCTGGTGCAGTTCCTTCTTTTAAAGGGTACCAGGGATTTCCCAAGACGCTTTGTACCATGATTAATTCCGAAGTCGTACATGGAATTCCCGACAATCGTCAATTGCAAAAAGGAGATTTGCTTTCTGTAGACTGTGGGGTGTATGTGCAGGGATTTCATGCTGATGCAGCATTTTCGGTTATTATCGGAGGAGAGGAGGCGCATCCGGAACGAGCAAAATTTTCTCGGTGCGTGCGAGAAGCTCTTCTTGCCGGATGCGACGCCGCGCGCGCGGGAAACCGTATCGGAGATATAGGAGCGGCTATTGAGCACATTGTTGTTCGAGATGGGTATTCGGTGTGTCGTGAGTACACAGGACACGGACTCGGACGGGAATTACACGAAGATCCTTTTGTGTACAATTATGGAACTCCCAAAACGGGAGAAAAATTAGTGAAAGGAATGACAATCGCCATAGAGCCGATTATCGCCAGTGGTTCTCCACGTACAAAAACACTTTCCGATGGATGGACGGTGGTGACGGTTGATGGTCGTGATGCGTGTCAGTGGGAACACTGCGGAGTCGTGACAGAAAAGGGGTTTGAAATTTTTGCTTAAGTTTTCGAACAAAAAGCGATCTCCTTCAGTTTTGTTTGAAACAGTTTTTTGAGTTCGGGGAAAGTAAATATCCCTTCATTGGTGACAATAGAGGAAAAGAGTTTAGCCGGAACGCGATCATGAGAATATTTAATTCGCTCGTATTCTATAGGACGGGAACCGTGGCTTCTTGTGTGACGGTGAAAAAATATTTCTCCTCGCTCTTTGGATTCCCAGAGACTGAATTTGCTCGTTTTTACGAAACAATAAATCGGGGTTTGGGTCATATGAAACTCAGAAATGACGCCGTGTGTTCCCGGGTCCATAACAAATTCCATCGTATTTTTGAGTGTCAAAGCCCCAAAAAAGACCATATCTACCCGATCATGAATATGGGAAAGCATGTACGCGGGAACGACATGAAATGGGATACCTGCTTCGTGCAACACCTCGATATTTTGCTCTGTCTTCTCGTGTTCTTGTTCGGCGATAATAATTTCAAATTTTTTTCCTTTGGATTTTAAATGTCGCAGTACGTCATGTACCGTGTGGCTGTGATCGTGAACCAAAATGGTTTTTCCGTCGAGTGGAATCTGTTCTGAATACTCCAGCAATTTCTTTTTATTTCCCTGTATTTGTTTCAATATCTTTTCGATCTCCTGCCTGAGGAATTGATGCGGATGCGTTACTTTTTGTATTTTTTCTTCAAAAGCACAAAGGAGCCTCTGGAAATAATGATTTAAAATTCCAAATCGGGGAGTTGTGGAGCATACAACGTTCACAAGCTCTTGTAGTTGCGTATGAAGTTCATTGTTCGTTTTTATTTTTATTCCCCGAAGCGATTCCTGAAGGGAGCGCAAGACCAAAAAGGTTGTCTCGCTGGTCCCCACATCGGCTTCAAGTTCCAGCAAGAGTTGTGACAAGAGGTCAATCTTTTTTTGCATTAGGCAAGAGTTTTAAAATAAAGAAAAACGCTGCATATCAAAAGAAGTCCTAGGGTGAGTGGGAAACTGAATTTCGTGTATTGCATGAATGTAATGGAACATCCTTCTTTGCGGGCAAGATTTGCGGAAACAACGTTCGCGGAAGCTCCAATAAGCGTTCCATTTCCCCCGAGACAGGCCCCCAGAGAGAGTGCCCACCAGAGGATTTCGGTGTCCATTTCAGGGAATTGGCTTTTGATTCCGAAGATCACGGGGATCATAACTGTTACAAATGGGATATTATCAAGTACCATAGACACCAGTCCAGAAACCCACAAAATTATTAAAGCGAGACGTTGAATATCATCGGTTGTATGGGCTATCCAGTGACTGAGGGTTTCCAAGATTCCTGTTTTTTCGACTCCTGCGACCATAATAAAAAGTCCTGCGAAAAAAAAGAGCGTAGACCATTCCACTGACCTGAAAGAATGATGAATATCTATATGATCGGAACTGATTATTCCTAGTAAAATTGCTCCAGCAAAGGCGGTAATAAACGCCGGAAGATGAATGGTTTCCTGCAAAAGAAACCCCACAATAGTAAAGAAAAGCACAGTCAATGCCTTGATAATGAATGCGCGGTGAAGTGTTACTTTCAAGAATCGGTGTTTAATTTTTTCGATGAGAAGTGTCACAATGGTGAGATTTGTGAGGTTCCCAGAGACAGGAGCCAATTTCTTGCGGTTGGTAAAAATAAAAAAGAGGAGCAAGAAGACGGTAGAAATAGAAATAGGAATCCAGAGATTGACCAAAAAGTCGAGAAAACTAAACCCGGTCGCTCCTCCGATAATGATGTTTGGAGGATCTCCCACAAGCGTGAGGGCGCCACCAACATTTGAAAAAATAATCTCTGCAAAAATATAAAACTTGGGATCACGCCCCATTCCTTTGAGGAGTTGGATGGTGAGTGGCACAATTAAAATAACGGTCGTTACGTTATCCAAAAAGGCGGAAAAAGTTGCTGTTAGGAGCGAAAATAAAAAGAATATAGCCAAAGGATTCCCGCGGGTAAGAGTCGCGATACGAACATTTAACCACGACAAAATTCCGCTTTTGCTCGCCATATTCACGAGCATCATCATTCCCAGAAGCAAAAGAATGGTTTCAAATTCTACAGCGGCAATTGCCTCCTCCGGAGACAGAACGCCGAACACAACCATTGCGATCGCTCCGGCGAGCGCAATAATGGATTTTTCCCACGGTTCAAAAACAATAAGGAGAAACGCAGAAACAAAGATACCGAGGGCAAGAAAAGTCATCTGCCTAGAATTTTTGGAAGGACTCTATACTGTCCCAGTCGCTAGCATAGCTACGCCTTTTCAAGGCGAGGCTTTCAGCTGGTACACACAATGTGGTAAGGTGGGAACATGAGAAGAGGGATACATACAGTGCATGATTTAAAAGTCCACATAGTATGGGCAAC
>JAIPGU010000003.1 GCA_021735575.1 Candidatus Altimarinota bacterium
TTCCAAGTATTTTGCTCCGGGGAATTTGCGTTCCACCTGCGGAAATAAAAAATATTTAGATCTGCTCCAAAAATGCATTTCAGAATCCCGGACCCTCCGGTATTCAGGGGGCATGGTGCCGGATCTGCACCATATTTTGAGCAAAGGCCAAGGCATTTTCTCTTATCCACGCGATAAAAAACATACTAATGGAAAGCTACGGTTGCTATTTGAATGCGCACCATTTTCTCTGATTTTCGAAGAAGCCGGCGGCGCATCACTCAACCAAGAAGGACAACCAGTGCTCGATACAAAAATAGAGGAAATCCATCAACGCACACCTATATTCGTCGGATCAAGTCAGGAGGTAAGAAGGGCGGTTGACGCCTTAAAATAAAATCCCTATAAAAAACGCATGAAGCAGTACACAATCACTATCGAAGCTCCTGAAAAAAAAACGGAAATGTGGTCTGCTTTTTGTAAAGAATGGGGGTTTATTGCGGAGGATAAGACTCCTCAAGAAGCTCTTATTGGGCTTTTAGATGCTATAAGAATTGCCGAAGACGATCGCCAACAAAAAAAAATTCGTTTCAAAAGGACTGAATTCTCCATTCCAGTCCTGTCCTAAAAAATGTCTGAATTTTCCTACCGTGATTTGATCAGGCGGCTCAAAAAATTAGGGTTCTGTTTCTTTCGGCAATGTCGCGGATCGCATGAGCTCTGGAAAAATAGAGAAACAGGTCAACTGGTTTTAGTTTCGAAACATCCTAAAAGTTTTAAGAAAAAAACTATTTCTAGAATTGCAAAAGAGCTAGGGTTTCAAACCCTGAAAGATTTTGAAAATTTCGGAAAAAAATGAAACTCACTGACGCCATCGATCGCTATCTCAAGCATCTTCGCAATGTGAAGAACGCGTCTCCCTACACGCTTCGAAATTACAAACGCAGTTTGGATTTATTTTTGGAATCGATTGGTAAAACAAAGAGCATTTCCCATGTCGATATGGATGCGATTGATGCTTTTCGCGACAGCATTTTTGAATTGCGTAATAAAAAGGGAGAAACCCTTTCTCGACGAACGCAAAACATCTACCTCATTCCCGTTCGCTCCTTTTTGAAATTCTGCAGCATACGCGAACTCGATAAAAATGTCCTCTCGTCCGATAAAATAGAACTGCTTAAACTTGATCCGCACGATGTTTCGGGACTGAGTTGGGAAGAACTCAATCGTCTGCGCGATTGGAATGAAAACAAAAATCCGCTCATAAATACCCGCGATAGAGCGATTGTGGAAATGCTTTTTGTGACGGGACTCCGAATTTCCGAACTCTGTCGCCTCAATCGCGAAAACGTGAATCTCAATACACGCGAATTTACGGTGCTTGGGAAAGGGAAAAAAATACGAACCGTCTATCTCACGCCACGTTCAGTGGGAACATTGCAACACTATTTGGATGAAAGAACGGATAACTATCAACCGCTTTTTGTCAGCGCCCGATCACGCAAAGACGAATTAGAAACCAAAGGCGAATCACGACGTCTCACGCGAACCGCCATTGAAGTCATGATCCGCAACCGCGGAAGAAAAGCCGGCATCACCAAACCCGTCACCCCACATGTCCTCAGGCATACGTTTGCAACAACCTTGCTCCGCAACGGAGCCGATTTACGCTCAGTGCAAGAACTCCTCGGTCACGCCAATATCTCTACTACGCAAATCTACACGCATTTCGTCAACGCAGATCTCAAACGCACACACGAGAAGTTTTTGGAGAAGGAATAAGAAATTAAGTTGCCTTTCTTCTGAAAATTTTTACAATCTGCCCGTTCTCCACGCCACTTTAGCTCAGCTGGTTAGAGCAACTGTCTTGTAAACAGTAGGTCTCCGGTTCGAATCCGGAAAGTGGCTCCACTTAAAAATTTTCGATCCCCCTTTATGGGGGAGCGAAGATTTTTAGATGTGTAACATCTCCGGATGAGAACCGTTCGGTTCGGTTTTTCTCCGAGCGAAGCGAGGATAGAAAAACTTTTCGACTTCGGAGTGAACGGAGTGAGCGAGAATGAGAGAATATCCGGAAAGTGATTCTACAATGCCCCCAGAGGGGGCAGTGGTTTTTCACTATAAACGCAGTTCATGGGATTTGAACCGGAATAGGAATTCATGTCGGAAATTTACAAAAAAGAGGAATTTTATTCTTTCCTTTTCCAAAGACAGGAAACACATTCTTGCTTCAGATGGTGTTGTATAACGTACAGATTCACAAATAAAATCCCCAAACTCAAAAACTGAAAGAACAGATGAAATTCAGTAAAAAAATAAAGAGAAAATGTGACACCAAAAATAGAAATAAATCCGAAGAGACACAAAGGACACAAGATTGTAAAAAGCCCGAAAACAGCTCCTACTCCTGAAGTTGTTCCTATTACTGTTTTTTGAAAAAAATTATTTTTTCGAGATAAAAGAATAAAAAATCCAACGAATATAAGACTCAAAAGCGCACTGAAAACTACGCTAAAAACGATATTACCTAACGTAAGCGCTCCTCCAATCTGACATTGCTGAAGCTCGAAATTCGTACTGGGAAATTTAGAAAGAAAGAAAAAATTTAAATCAAAAAATAATACCGAAAAACCAAGCCACGCAAAAAAACAAGGAGGACGACGGAGAAGAAAAAGGAGGGGGATCCGAAGAAACATGTGTTATTTTTGCAAAAGAGAGTCTATGACTTCCTGGATCATAAAAAACTCTCTTGCTCCGGGAAAAGCCACAACCGTTCCCGAACTATTGTGGATAACAAAATTTCCCGGCGTTCCTGTCACACCTGCCTCTCTTCCTTCTTGGGTGTCCCGTTGTACATGCTCTCTGTACTTTCCTGAATCAAGACAGGCTTGAAACGACTCTTTCCCTAATCCAATTTCTTCAGCAAGCACAGCTAATTCTGACAGAGCTAACCCTTTTCCATTCGATTTGGTACGCTCAAAAATGAGATCGGTATATTCCCAAAATTGCTCATTCCCTCCGAGCTCGTTCGCACATTCGGAAGCTTCTGCTTCTTTGGTCGCCAAAGGATCGTGGAAAGGTAATGGGAAATGTCTATAGACCCAATTTACTTTTTCGGGATATTCTTCCAAAACTTGCTTCATCGTAGGGTGAAATTTTTTACAAAAAGGACATTCAAAATCTGAATACTCAATGATGGAAATTTCCGCATCCCTCGCTCCGCGGATATGGTCTGAATCATCTGGTTTCTTGAGTCCTTTTTCGGTCTGCTCCATGGCTTGTCTTTGTACTTCTTGTTCCTGTTTTTCAATAAAATTATTAATTCCTTCTTCAATCTTCTGGCTGAGGAATGCCTCAGAAATGTTCTCTGTCGTAACCGAATCTTTTGACTTGACCTGAAAAGAAAAAAAGAAAATCGATCCAGAAATAACAATCCCGGCAAAAAGAATAGAAGCGATGAGAGCAGTATTTTTATTTTTCATAATTTTATTGTTACACTTTTATATTGCGTCAATAACAAATCGAAGCATTGCCCCGACTTTTGCCGTGATCGGGGGCAGTTTGGAATTCTGAATAAATCCCATGGCCACTTCTGGCACAAATGCGGATACAAAAACATCTCCTTGTTTTTCATACACAATAACATTACAAGGCAAAAGAAGTCCGATTTCTTTTTCCGCTTGAAGCGTTTCAAATGCAGAGGGCGGATGACACGCTCCCAAAATCATATAGGGCTCCATCTCTTTCCCGAGCTTCTCTTTCATTTTTTGTTGCACGTCGATTTTCATCAAAAGTCCAAATCCTTTTGATTGTAAAACTTCTTCTGTCCGTTCTACTGCCTGAGAAAAAGGAAATTCTACTTTTTTCCGATACCCGTATTCTGAATTTTCCATAAAAAAATTTTACAAACAACCATAACCTATGGTATAGGTTCTTTGGAATTTTTCAAACTTTTTTATGAAAAAACTTTTGTCCGCTTTCGGCTTCCTTCTCTTTATGCCAAACAGAACGCTGGCAGTTCTCGCCCATCATCCGGAAAATGCGGAAGGAATGACGACCGCTCCAAACAATATGGTGGATATGATATCCATCATGCAACAAATGCCGGCAGAAATGCAAGAAACCTGTATGCAAATGATGCGAATAGGACAAGGAAATTTTATGCATCCTTTTGGAAATTGGTCGGCAACGAGCTGGCATTTTGTAATATTTCCTCTGTTCTGGCTTCTATTTCTCGCTCTTGCCACCTTTGTGATCCGAAAAGTATGGGATCTGTCTGGCAGAAAAAAATAATATCCTTTTTATCTTTTCCTATTATTTTACCATGAAAAAATTCTTCCTATTGCTTCCGATTCTCTTCTTTTTAAGTGGATGTGAAGGCACCTCTCCTCAAAATTCCATCCCAAGCCAGGGAATAATCGAAGTTGATCATAACGATATTGACGTAGAAGACATTCCTATTTTGGGCGGAAAAAAAGAAGTTGATTTTGTATTTTGGAATAACGGAACAGAACCTGTGACGCTTTTAGAAGGGGCGACAAGCTGTATGTGTACCGAAGGAGTCGTAAAGAAAAAGGGGCAGGTTATTTCTCCCCGTATAACAATGGCAGGACATGGGACACCGGAAAAAATCAACCAAACTCTTGCTCCCGGGGAAGAGGCGACATTGACGGCAATTTTCGACCCTTTGGCTCATGGACCAAATGCTACCGGTCCTGTAATGCGCGAAATAATCCTAAAAACAAATTCGACGCAAACACCTGAAATATCGTTTCGATTTCTCGGAAATGTCGTAAAATAAAAACATTCTTATTTCTTTTTCTTTTTTCACTATGAAAAAATTCAATCTCACACAACTCTCCCTTAGTACCGGGGTTTTTGGTATTCTTTTTTTCCTTGCCTGGTGGGGATGGGCTCTTGTTTTCCCAACAGCGGCAATGCACCGCCAGTTTCTACTCGAAATGATCCCGGGAGCCATATGGCCGCTCGGAATAGAGATGTTTCTTCTCGGTGTTCTTGTTTGGCTTCTCTGCGGTCTTATCTGTGGATTTGTTTTTGGCGTTATTTTCAATTTCTTTTCAAACGAAAAATAAAATGCATAAAAAGCATTGTTGCCACTCTCATTCTTTTTTCTTCTGGGCCGTTCTTTTTCTATTTATAGTGGGAGCCTGGGGAATCGGTGTGAAATATCAAGAAGTCCAACAAAATGCAAAAAATAAACAAGAAATATCAGAAAATGCTCCTCGTCTTATCTGGGAAGACGCCTTTTTTGACTGGGGCGAAGTTCCTCGAGATGAAAAATCGTATCACTCTTTTTTGATTCAAAACACGGGAAAAAGTCCTCTTATTATTTCCAAAATCAGAACTTCCTGCGGATGCACGACAGCGGAAATTATACAGGACGAAGTGCTTCAACCCATTCCTTCCTCAATTGCACCAGACACGTCCGCCGAGGTACGCGTTACCTTTGATCCGGAAGTCATGGATTCTCGAGGAGACGTCGCGCGAGCTGTACGCATTGAAACAAATGACCCTCGAACGCCCTTTTTAGTCTTTAATTTGACCGCCCATGTCCGATAAAATTTCTTTTTCTGTGGTAACCATAAACGGTCTCATCGACTCCATTAATCCGTGTGCCATTGGTGTACTGGTTGCGACTGTCGCAATTTTATTTGCGCTCGGAAACTACCGAAAGCAAATTGTGTCTTTCGGATTTTTCTACATCCTGACGACATTTATTACCTACCTTTTGATAGGGCTCGGAATTCTCCAAGCCGTGCATATGTTTGGCATTCATAATTTCTTTGGATGGTTGTCGGCGATTGTGCTTATTCTCATGGGGGTGTTTCAACTCACCCGCTCCGCCTGCATTGTGCCCAAAAACATGCCCCGCGAAGCCACTATGATCAGTGGGATTATTTTGGGATTCCTGGTGGGACTTTGCGAGTTCCCGTGTTCGGGAGGAATATATCTGGCGACCGTAGGATTCATAGGACTGCAAGAAACATTCTGGTCAGGACTCTGGCTCCTGATGTGGTATAATTTCCTTTTTGTATTGCCACTTATTGTGCTCTTTTTCTTGGCGTACAACCTCAAAAATGCTCAATGGATTTCCCGTACCGTAGGAAAATTTGGAACGAAAGCCCGATATATTAGTGCCAGTGCTATGATTATTATCGGATTATTCTTTCTCGCTTGGCTTTTACTTCGTTAGTTTTCATAAAAATGTCTGACTGTCATCATCACAATCACGCACCTCTGCCACAAAAACAATCCGGACCGCCGTGCCACATGCACGGAAATCAAAAAAGGACCGACTGGCTCCTGAGAATTTCTTTGGGAATCATTATTCTAAGCTACGGTGCCTATCTCTTCTTTAAGCCTGAACTGGAAACCGTTCCCTTAGCCTCTCAGTTTGCTGTCTCAACCTTTGAACTGCTCAACCGTATGAGTTGGGGGGTGGTTTTGGGAATCCTCTTTGTAGGATTGCTCGCAAAAGTTCCCCGTGACTTTATCACATCAATCTTAGGAAAAGGCGGAAGTTTCTCCGGAATTTTGCGTGCAACGGGGGCTGGAGTATTGCTCGATCTCTGCTCGCACGGAATCCTCATGGTAGGAATGAAGCTCTACGAACGCGGCGCGAGTCTCGGGCAAGTCATGGCATTCCTGATCGCAAGTCCCTGGAACTCTATCTCCCTTACATTGATTCTCTGGGCTTTGGTGGGATTCAAATGGATGATTACATTCTTGCTTCTTTCTATGGCGATCGCACTTATTGCCGGCATGATCTTTGAGAAACTCGTGAAAAACAAAACTCTTCCCCACAATCCAAATCAACATGTCTTGCGGGATGATTTTCATTTTTGGAAAGAAGCAAAAACGCAACTGAAACAGACAAAATTCAATACTTCATTCTTCTCCCAAATTCTTACTGAAGGAATTTCTGGTTCCAAAATGGTTCTCAAATGGATATTTTTTGGGGTTGTGCTGGCTTCCGCCATCCGCACATTTGTTCCACCAGACAGCTTTCAAACACTCTTCGGTCCTACTATTGCTGGACTTGGACTCACAGTGCTCATAGCAACAATTCTGGAAGTCTGTAGTGAAGGATCAATGCCAGTAGCTGCTGATATCCTAACGCGTGCGGGAGCACCAGGAAATTCCTTTGCGTTTCTTATGACCGGCGTCTCCACAGACTATACTGAAATTATGTCGCTCAAAGGAACTACAAAAAGCTGGAAAATTGCCTTGTTCCTCCCGCTCATTACACTCCCCCAAGTCCTCATTCTTGCTTTTCTTCTCAATCAATTCTCTCTTGCCACATGAGAAAAATACTGTTCATATCACTGGCCCTTTTTTTGCTCACCGGATGCGCAAATTCGGAAACAGAAAATGATGTCCCCTCTCTTCAATTCAAAGAAACTTCTTTTGATTTCGGAGTCATCGCGCAATCGGGAGGGACAGTCTCTCATGATTTTCAGTTTGTATACAAAGGCGATTCTCCTTTGTCAATTACTGGTGTTCCCACAAGTTGTGCTTGCACCAGCGCCACCGTTGACCCCAGCATTTTGCATCCGGGGAATACCGGAGTTGTAACTGTTACATTCAATCCAAATCTCCATGCAGAACCCGAAGGAAAGTTTTTTAAAACCGTTTCTTTTCTCACGAATCCTGCTCTCGCGGAAATACCAGAAATAAAAATTTGGGCAGAAGTAAAACTCGATCTCGGACCGGAAGCGTTCGAACTTCAGAGCGATCATAATGAAGAAGTAGAAGAACATGCACTTACTTCCTATCATTCTATTACTCCGGCAGAATTCGAAACCATGCGTCAAAACAAAGATTTTACCCTGGTCGATGTGCATATTCCCGAACAAGCGCATATTCCTAGCACCGATCTTTTTATCCCCTACAATGAAATTGAACATCACCTAAATGAACTGCCACAAAACAAAGATGCAAAGATTGTGCTCTATTGCCGTTCCGGAGGCATGAGTCGTGCCGCATCAAGCGTGTTATCCGAACACGGATATACCAATGTGTATGATTTAGTTGGAGGAAAAAATGCGTATGATCGATTTATTCAAAAATAATAGAGCCGAACAATTATAAAATTACACAAATGAAAGAATATTCCTTCGATATTGTCATCTCGACCGAGTCTTGCGAAGCAAGGCGAGTGGAGAGATCTCTTGCATTTTTTAAGGGATTCCTCCGTTACAGTCGGAATGACAAAGACTGTGTAATTTTATAATTGGTTGACTATATATCCCTCTCACATGATTGCTTCAGAAAATAAATCTCGGCTTCTCACGAATCTCAAGAAATCTCGCGGATCCGTAGAAAAAGTAATTCAGATGGTAGAATCAGATGCGTATTGCTTAGATATCGCACAGCAACTTAATGCTTCCATGGGGCTTCTCCGAAGAGCGAATGGAATGCTTCTCAAAAATCATCTCCAAACTTGCGGAGCTCATCGACTTGGCTCTTCCAAAAAAAAGGTACGCGATGAATTTGTGGACGAATTTATACGTGCGTTCGACATCACGTCTCGAAAATAATCTCTAATATTTTTTGACTTTTGGGAGTGGCTCTTTATTTTTACCAAAAGTAAATTCCACAAAAACATGAATCGTTTTTTGCTCGGCTGTAGTGCTCTTCTGCTTGGATTTTTGAATACAACAAACATTACACAGGCCCAACAAGTGCCGGTGATGGAATTTTATCATGGGGCAGAATGTCCGCATTGTCACGAAGAACGCCAATGGTTTCCCGAATTAAAAAAACTCTACCCGGACTTGGACATCCAGGCTTTCGAAGTCTGGCATGACGCAAGCAACCAGAAACGCTGGACTCAAAGAATGACCGAACTTGGAATGCAGCCAACCGGTGTTCCAACGAACATTATAAACAATGAGGTTATTGTCGGATTTAAACCGGTGGAAATTCTTTCTGTTCTCAAAAGGCACTACGGTCCTCCCGTCGATCCCGACATGAAAATATCGGTTGAAACAAAAAATTCCGAAGGATGGAAAAAGTATCTGGAATCTTCTTGGCCTGTGATGGCATTGGCATTGGGGCTCGTGGATGGATTTAATCCGTGCGCCATGTGGACACTTCTGATCCTGATTGGATTCTTACTCACTATGGAAAGCAAGCGCCGGCGTTGGTGGATTGGAGGGGTCTTTGTCGGAAGTTCTGCGATTCTCTATGGTTTAGCTTTGCTTGGGTATCTGTTTGGATTTACAGGAGTCTCCGCATGGGTGGCGAGTTCCGTGATGGGATGGATTTTCCGTGCGGTAGGAATTTTGGCAGTGGGAACAGGAATATTTTCACTCCGATCTTGGATGAAAAAGTCTGTCGATTGCGAAGTTCGGGATCTCGAAAGTAAGCAAAAATTCCGCAGTAAACTCGAGAAAATCCTCGCCAAAGAAAAGTTTATCCTCGTCCTTGCGGGAGTTGTAGGGCTCGCATTTTCGGTGAATGCGCTTGAACTCTTGTGCAGTTTCGCCATTCCGACAGCGTTTACCGCGACACTCGTAAACCTTGACCTCCCAATGTGGAAGCAACTCACGGCGATCGGGATCTATGACGTTGGGTATATTTTTGACGATGTCTTGGTGCTTTTCATCGCGCTCTGGACGATGAGCTTAAAAGTATTTTCACCAAAAGTGGTACAAATTTCGCACTTGGTGGGAGGAATTTTGCTTTTGGCACTTGGAGCATTTTTGATTTTTGATCCGCAGTTTTTGGCGAACCTTATTGGATAGGTCATTTACATCTCCTCTCTCGATGGGAGAGGATGTAAATTTACCCCATCACCTCAACCTTCTTCAAAAACTTCTCCGCTAATTTTTTAAATTTCTTAAGTTCTTCCGCTGTAAATCCAGAATATTTCCCCCACGTCGGGCAGAGTGTTTTCTGCGGACGAAAATTTTGCAGGGTGTATTTCTCCGTCCCCTCGCACCAGTGAATAATTTTCTTGAGCTCTACCTCATCATGCCACCCCTTCACAATCGTGGTGCGAAGCTCATGAGAAACTCCAGAATGCAGAATTAAATCGCGAGAGTGCTGGATATCGGAAAAGTTATTCTGTGTGCCCGCGAGTGCATTGTAGCGCTCAGGTGATGCCTTGGCGTCCATCGCAATGTAATCCAGTAACTTCTCCTCAAGGAGTTGGGCGAGCATTTTGGGATTGGTGCCATTGGTATCGAGTTTTACCAAAAATCCCATGTTTTTAATTTTTCGGATAAATTCCGGCAGGTCTGGATGAATCGTTGGCTCCCCTCCTGAGATCACTACGCCTTCCAATTTTTCTTTTCGTGTTTCGAGAAATGAAAAAAACTTTTCTTCGGGGATCATGTCTCCCATTCTTTCTTTGATTTTCTCCGGCAGAACAAACTCAGGATTATGACAGTACCCACACCGAAAATTACATCCCGCCGTAAACACAATACAGGCCACGTGGCCTGGGTAGTCGAGGAGCGTGAGAGTGTGGATTCCGGAAAGTAACATAATGAGTAATGAATAATGATTAATGAGTAATAAAAAAAGAAATAAACGTGTTTTAGAAATTCTCAAAAATAGCAAAAAATGAGGCGGCAATCCAAAATTCTAATGAGTCGTACTGAGCTTGGTACGATGAATGAATTTTGGCGCAGCCAACAAAATTTTTTGCATTTTTCAGGATTTCTTTTTCAAAAAATCTTCAACTTCATAGACTTCCGACCCTCTAAAAACCTCACTTCCCTCATCATCAAATACAATCAACGTCGGCGCATTCGTCACGCCGTACTCGCCAATTTTGTCCGTAAAATTTGGCATGGTTTCATTGAGAATTTCGACTGGAAATTTCACATGCTCTGCCACAAATGCTTTGAATGCTGGGCACTTGGGACAGCTGGTGGTGGTGAAGAGAATTGCATTCATAATGAGGAATAGTTTTTTGTGATCCCCTCTTTTCTGTCATTCTGACCCGCCTCAGGCGGGGAAGAATCTTCTTTATAATAATGCGAAGATCCTTCGTCCGCCGAGGCGGACTCAGGATGACAAAAAGGAGTTAATATTTCGCACAAAACACCGAATTCGCACTGACATTTTCGGAAAAATGCTGACGAGAATAGTGTTCGGATTTTTTTCCGATATTAAAATGAGAAACGGGGCGATGATAGCCCATGACACGCGTCCAGACTTCGCATCTGGTGCGTTCGATCGGTGATGAGGAAACAGCGTTCATAAGAATAAAATTAAAAATTACAAAATAGGAAAACCCCTCCACCTCCCCTTACAAAGGGGAGCTTTTCTGTAGGGACGCAGCATGCTGCGTCCTCTGGCATGGCGCACATTCGGTAGCACGAAGTGCTTTTTGTCTCCGAGAATCGTGATGCGTTCTGAGTTCTTCATCGAAACGGTTTTCCCCTGTGTATCCAATTTCTGCGTCGCATTTCGGGCAAAAGTCATGCTCGCCAGCAACGTAGCCGTGATTGGGGCAAATGGAAAATGTCGGCGTGATGGTGATATACGGCAGTCTGTGTTTCGTGAGGACAGTGCGTACGAGTTTTTTGCAGGCTTCGGAGTTTGAGATTCGTTCTCCCATGTAGAGATGCAGTACCGTCCCTCCGGTGTACTTGGTCTGTAAACGATCTTGCAGTTCCAATGCTTCAAAGGCATCGGCGGTGTATTCAACAGGGAGTTGCGAAGAATTAGAATAATACGGCGCTTCGCGGGTTCCCGACTGAATAATGTCAGGAAATCGTTTCTGGTCTTCTTTGGCAAATCGGTAGGTCGTGCCTTCCGCAGGTGTCGCCTCTAAGTTATACAAATTGCCGGTTTCGTTCTGAAATTCGGCAAGTTTCATCCGCATAAAATCCAAAACTTCTTCGGCAAATTCTTGTCCCCACGAGTCGGCGATCGTGTGTGCGTCATCCGTAAAATTCCGAATCGCCTCATTAAGTCCATTGAGTCCAATAGTAGAAAAGTGATTATTCAGGTGTCCCAAATACCTCTTTGTGTAAGGGAAAAGTCCGCGATCAATCCACTTTTGGATTTCTTTGCGTTTGAGTTCCAACGAAATTTTAGCGAGATTCATCAAGTGTCCGATGCGATCAAGGAACGCCTGTTTGTCTCCTTTGTGTTGGTAGCCAATTCGGGGAGTAGAAACCGTCACGACACCAATGGATCCTGTCATTTCTGCTGATCCAAAGAGACCTCCTCCGCGTTTCAGAAGTTCGTCTAAGTCGAGTTGAAGTCGGCAACACATAGACCGAACATGGTTGGGTTCGAGATCGGAATTCAGGAAATTTTGGAAATACGGCATGCCGTATTTGGCAGTCATTTCAAAAAGTGGTTCTGTATTGGGATCTTCCCAGTCGAAATCTTTGGTAATGTTGTAGGTCGGAATCGGGAACGTAAACACACGTCCTTTGGCGTCGCCTTCGGTCATCACCTGAATAAACGCCCGATTCACAATGCCCATTTCTTTCTGTAATTCTCCAAACGTGTAGTCAAAATACTTCCCGCCAAGCTTGAGACGCTTGTCTTTCAAATCTTCGGGACATGTCCAATCAAGTGTGACATTGGTAAATGGAGTTTGGGTTCCCCAACGAGACGGAACGTTTAAGTTAAAAACAAATGACTGCATATTCTGCAAAACATAGTCGTAGGTTTTTTCATCAATGTATTCTTGCTTCGCAATTTCTGTGGGGAACAGCATTTTGTGATCTTCAATATCCTTCGCAAGCTCTACTTCATATTTCTTCACAAATGGCGCCATGTAGGTATCAAACGAACTAAACGCCTGCGCTCCTGCCCATTCATTTTGGAGTGTTCCGAGGAAGTTCACCATTTGACTGACGGCGGTAGAGAGATGCTTTGGGGGTTTCGATTCTGTTTTATCCGGCACGCCGTTAAATCCTTCTTCAATCAAAACTCGCAAACTCCATCCAGCACAGTAGCCGGAAAACATATCCAAATCATGAATATGAAAATCCGCATTTCGATGCGCATCGCCCACGGCTTGTGGATAGATATGAGAGAGCCAGTAATTGGCGGTCACTTTCCCTGAGGTGTTCAAAATCATTCCCCCAAGTGAATATCCTTGATTGGAATTCGCATTCACCCGCCAGTCGAGTTTGTTGAGGTATTCTGAAATGGTGTTTTCCACAGACACCACAACCTGTTTATCCTGTCTGGATTGTGCGCGACGGTCTCGATAAATGATGTAGGACTTTGCCGTTTGCGCATGTCCGTCTTCGATAAGGACTTTTTCCACGACGTCCTGAATTTCTTCGACGCTCGGAATCTTGTCTTTGAATTTTTCGTCGAGCATACGAATCACTTCATTCGCCAACTCTTTGGAAAGTTCCTGATTTTTTCCGCCGATTTCCTTTGCCGCAGCAAAGATCGCCTTCCAGATTTTCTCCGGCTTAAAATCTACAATCTCTCCCGTACGCTTTTGAACCTTGAAAATCATTATTATTGAAAGGTGAAAAAATAAAAAAAGAAAACCGCTCCAAACCTCACTGCGCTTCGTACTTCAACGTTAATATGGCTCAAAAACATTGTTTGATATCACTTTTTTTGTCGGAAACACAATATCTAGTGTGTAGTTCGTTTTCTATACCCCAAATCTAGTGCCGTCAAGAAAAATATCAAAAAGCGAGTTGTAAGGTTTTGGGAAATATTTTGTTGTGTAAAAAATAAGTAGCTCGTATCACGTATTACGTATTTCGTATGAAAAAATTTCTCATCCGCAATTTATACGTAATACGATATACGTACTACGAAAGTGTATACTGGGAGTATACACCCCCCTTTTGTCATTCCCGCTCGTCGGGAATCGCGTGAGAAAATATCCTGCATCCAAGCACTAGCGACGAACGCATAGAAAATAACCGCTGACGCTTAGAAATAAGATAGATTCAATTCTGATTCCGGGCAAGCCGGAATGACTACTCCACCGGCAGAGCCGGTGGTCTCTTGCTTTTTGATGACTGGGTATCCGAAAAATTGAAGATTGATAATTGCAGATTGAAGATTGCTCCTCACTTCACCGTCACCGACTTTGCCAAATTCCGTGGCATATCGGGATCCAGTCCCCGCAAAACAGCCAAGTGATAGGCGAGAATTTGTACAGGAATAATGGTGGCAATCGCTTGTGCACCATTGCAATCAGGCACACGCAACCATTCATCAAAAACGCTTTGCTTCGTGGGAGACACTCCAATGATGAATGCTCCGCGGGCTTTGAGTTCTGTGGCATTGGAAACGGTTTCTTGATCATCGCCCAACACCAAACACGGCGTACCTTTCTCAATAAGGGCGATGGGACCATGCTTGAGTTCTCCCGCCGCAAATCCTTGCGCATGAATGTACGACACTTCCTGGATTTTAATGGCAGATTCCAGCGCCATGGGATACAAACTCCCCCGTCCGATAATGAACAGGTTATCATGTTTGATAATACGTTTCGCGACGCGACGAATTCTGTCTTCGTATCGGGGATTGAGGAGATCATTGATACTGGCGGCCGTGGACCTAAGGACAAACCGTCCGAAATTAATCTGATTACTGTCGGCAAACGCCAACAAAAACAAAAGCGCCATCTGCGCAGTCGCGGCTTTGGTAGAAGCGACAGCTTTCTCGGGACCTGCGTGAATCGGTAGGTGAACATTTGCCATCCGAGCAATGGAGGAAGATTCGACGTTGGTGAGAGCAAGAATTTTTGCTCCGCGCTTCTTTCCGCGTTCGAGAATCTCCAATACATCCGCGGTTTCTCCCGATTGCGACACGGCAATAATGACGGTCTTTTTATTCACAAATTTTTCAAAACTCGGCATTTCTGATGCCGGCACGACATTAATTTTTCGTCCAGCAACTTCTGAAAAGAAATACTCCGCTGCCATAGCGACTTTATGCGCTGTTCCACACGCCACAAAGTAGGCTCCATTGGCAGAATGAAGCAGTTTTGCCGCTTTTACGAGCATCTTGTCTTCATGATTAATCGCGCGAGCAATGGTGTCTTTTTGTTCAAAGATTTCTTTGATCATGAAGTGCGGAAACTCCCCTTTTTCGGCTTCTTCAACGCGCCATTTGACCGTCACGTTTCGTTTTTTAACCCGCTCTCCAGTACGAAGATTTGAGAATTCTGCCTTCCCCCCAGAGATATAGACCAACTCATCGTCATCCAAATAATTCACGACATTCGTCCGTTCCAGAAATGCCGGAATGTCTGACGCAATAAAGGTTTCTTTTTCCCCGCGTCCGATGATGAGCGGCGATCCGCGACGAGCCGCAAAAATCCCCGGCACCCCTTCTACCATCACGAGAATTGCAAACCGTCCCTGAATCTCCGCACACACTTTTCGAATTATTTCTGATATTTTTTTACTCGTAATCTCGTTATCTCGTAATCTCGTTATCTGTTCACTCATCATTCCCGCAATCACTTCCGTGTCGGTTTCCGACTTGAATTTTACGGACGCACCATGGTGCGTCCCTACGAGTTTTTTCTTCCATGCTTCGTAATTCTCAAAGATACCATTATGAACAATCGTGACCCGTCCGACTTTGTGCGGATGAGCATTGGACTTCGTCACTCCTCCGTGTGTCGCCCATCGCGTATGTCCCATAGACTCGGAAGAGGCAGAAAAAGTTCGCTTTACCGAAGAAATTTTCCCGACTTCTTTGGCAATGTCGATACTCCCAGACGTTTCTGTCCGAACAGCTACCCCCCACGAATCGTATCCCCTGTATTCCAATTTCTTAAGTCCCCGAAGAACCATCTCCCCCGCTTTTGTCTCTTCGCCGGAAACCGCAAAAATTCCACACATGTGAGCCAATTATCGACAAGAAATGTAAAAGGTAAAAGGCAAAATGTAAAAAGAATTTTTAATATCTAATTTTAAAATTGGAATTTAGAACTTATTTTAACATTTAACATTTGAAATTTACCCCCAGTATACACTTTTCTCTAAAATAAAAGATTTTAGACCAGAGCTTGACAATTACTTTTGAATCCGTACACTTCCGCCGCATTTTTGAACGACATTCCCCATGATTATGATTCGATTTGTTCGCGTAGGAAGGAGAAACCAAGCGTTTTTCCATCTCGTAGCTGCCGAAAAGGCGCGAGCAGTACAAAAAAAGTACATCGAGAAACTTGGATATTTCAATCCTCATTCCAGTAAAGGTGAGGGGGAATTTGTTTTTGATAAAGAGCGAGTGCTTCATTTTTTGAAAAATGGAGCGCAAATGTCACAAACTGTTGCTCGATTGCTCGTAAAACAGGGCATAAAAGAAGCGGGAAAATTTGTCACAGAACGAGCCACAAAACCAAAGAAAACTCCACCACCGACCGAGGCCCCTGCACCAACAGAAGCACCTGTAGCAGAAGAGACTTCTGAGGAAAAACCGGAAGAGAAAAAGGAAGAATCAAAAGAGGAGCCAACGGAAGCTCCTGCGGAAGAACCAGCAAAGGAAGAGGCTCCAGCGGAGGAAGCAAAAGAAGAAACTCCTGCTGAAGAACCAAAAAAAGAAGACGCTCCTTCAACTCCAACTGAATCTGAAGAGGAGAAAAAATCTGAATAATTATTCTTTTTTTACAGCATCATGTCTGAATCTAGCGCTGCTCTCGAATTTGCTCGGTACGTTCTTGAACAAATATGCGATCACAAATCCGACATACAAGCGGATCAAAAAGATGATGAACTCGGCACACTGATCTCTGTACAAATCAATGAGGAAGATATGGGGAGGCTTATTGGAAAGAACGGGAAAACCGTTTCCGCATTGCGACTCTTGGTCCGAGCAATGGGGGCGAGAGAAGGGAAAAAAATTAACTTGAAAGTATTAGAACCTGTGGCAAAATAGCTCCATGAATGAGGATTTTATTGTTCCTCCCGTAACCAACAATGACGGCTTTGATATTCCTCCGGTTTATTACTTGGACGAAACTTTCCCCGATGTATCTACTTCGGGTGATATTTTACCGCCTCCCGTCGCCACTGGTGGAATGGGAGCGGAAGGTCCTCTCGGAGACGGAACCGCATTCGGCGGAGCATTGGAGACAATGAACAACTTTACCATGATGGATTTGGTGCAGCTCTTTATTGTTTATGCTTTTATTATCGCTGGCGCCCTGTCCGCCGTTTTCATTTTTGTGGGAGGAATTTCTTTTATCTTATCGGGAGGAAATGATGAAAAGATAAAAAGCGCGGTGAACACGATCCGTTATTCTATTGTTGGGCTTATTATTACGATTTTGAGTTTCACATTCATTATGATCATTGGAAGAATCTTTGGGTTGAATCTCCTCAACTATATTTCCTATGATCAGATAAAGTGCTCCATTAACCGCCTCATCGAATTTGGAGAAGATCCGACTGATAACTCGTGTAATGGTATTACCATCACCCTCCCTCGTAATTAAATGCGTTTGCTCCGTGTGTCCTGGAAGTGGTTCACCGAAGCATTATTCCCCCCCAAGTGTCTTATTTGTCATTCCGAAGGAAAGTATCTATGTGAAAAACATGATACATTTCACATAGCGCCTCCTTCTGAGGTGAATTTTCAGTATGTTGATAGCATTTTTGCCGCCACTCATTATTTTTCATCTCCCGCTCGACAATGTGTAGAATTTTTTAAATTTCGTGGATTCCGTGAGGTAGCGGAAATCATGACAAAAGAAATGATCATGAAAACACCAACAAGTTTTTTTAAAAAAACCGTGCTCGTTCCCATTCCTCTCCACTGGACGCGAAAATTTGCACGAGGATTCAATCAATCAGAACTCATGGCACAAACTATCGCGAAATACGCATCGCTTCTTGTTTCAACTAATCTCAAACGCATTCGCCGCACCCCCCAACAAGCACGACTCTCAAAAAAAGAAAGAGAGGGAAACATACAGCATGCTTTTGTCTGGAAAGGAGATGCTATTCCCCGAAACATCACCCTGATTGACGACGTGGTTGCCAGTGGATCAACGCTTGAAGAAGCCGCCCGCATTCTGAAACAAGCCGGAGTGAAAAAAGTACAAGCGGTGGTATTTGCACGGGGAGGGAATCGCAATCGTCAATGAACAATGATCAATAAACAATAAGCAGAAGTGATTTTTGCTCCGCAAAAATCTCGTTTTTCTATTGATAATTGCTAGTTGATAATTGATAATTGCTGAGTATGAAACTCGAATTTTCTGGTGCCGCACTTGGAGTAACAGGATCCAAACACTTACTTCATGTGAACGACCACAAAGTATTACTCGATTGCGGTCTTTTCCAGGGACACCGAAAGCAAGCGGCTCTTGCAAACTCAAAATTCCCGTTTGAAGCGTCAGAAATCGATGCTCTCGTTCTGTCTCATGCCCATATCGATCACTCCGGAGCTATTCCAATCTTGGTAAAAAAAGGATTCCGAGGTCCTATTTACTGTACCCATGCCACGCGAGATTTGTGTGCCATTATGCTCAAGGATTCTGCCTATATCCAAGAACGAGATGCCGAATGGTTCCGCAAAAAAACCAAAGATCCAAAAGCCGAACCGCTCTACACCATCGAAGACGCGGAACGCGCGATGACGCTGTTCCGGTCGGTGGCATACGATCAGGAATTTTCTCCCGCCCCAGGGACCAAAGTCACATTCCGAGATGCCGGACATATTCTGGGATCGGCTATGGAAGAGTGGGTGATCGAAGACGAAGACATCAACAAAACAGTGCGTTTTGGATTCACGGGAGACTTGGGACGAAAAGATCTTCCCATTCTACGCGATCCAACCCAGCTCAAAGATTTGGATGTATTCATTACCGAATCAACTTATGGAAACCGGTTCCATGATGAAATCGCCGATGTCGAAGATAAGTTTGCCCAAGAAGTAAATGATGCCATTGCTCGCAAAGGAAAGATTCTTATTCCTTCATTTGCGGTGGAACGAACACAAGAAATTTTGTATGTCTTACGAGAACTCCAACACGCCAAAAAAATTCCAGCAATCCCTGTTTTCGTGGATTCCCCGCTCGCGACAAACGCCACCGAGGTATTTCGTCTCCACACAGAATGCTTCGACCAAGAGCTCAAAGCTATGTTTGACCGAGGAGAAGATCCGTTTTGTCCCGATTGCGGATCGTTGCAATTCACACAAAGCGTCGACGAATCAAAAGCCCTCAACAATTTCCCGGGACCCATGATGATTATTTCTGCCAGCGGTATGTGCGAAGCGGGACGTATCAGGCACCATCTAGCGAATAATATCGCCGACCCAAACACGCTGATACTCATTGTCGGATTTATGGCGCAAAATACGTTGGGACGAAAGTTGGTCGAAAAAGAAAACCCGGTGAATATCTTCGGAGAACCGCATGAACTGAATGCTGAAGTACAAATTTTCAATGCTTTCTCTGCCCACGCCGACCAAAAAGGACTGTTGCGTTTCGCCGGAGGAGTGGGGAAATCAAAAGCGGTTTTTTGTGTCCACGGAGAAGAAGAAGCGATGGAGGTATTTCAGGGAGAACTCAAGAAACTCGGCAACCTCAAAGATGCAGAGGTTTTTATCCCGCGTCCGGGAGATATTTTCGAGCTCCAAAAAGACAAAACGTGGAAAAAATCCGAAGAATTTAACGAAATTTCCCGAAGTTTGTTTACCGAGGAAGACTTCACGGCGATATCTGCTTGACAGAGAAGAGGTTTTTCGTAGTATCTCACCGAATTTTTCACTCTAGCCATGACGCGACAATGCCAGCTTACCGGAAAAAAGGTCAAAAGCGGACACAACCGTCCCTTTAGTTTGAAAGCGACCAAACGAACGTTTCGTCCGAATCTTTTTCGGAAACGAGTGCTCAATCCTCTCACTGGAAAAGTCGAACGCATGCGGCTCTCTGCCAAAGCTATCCGAACCCTCAAAAAATGGGCACGGGAAGCGGGAGCCAATGAAGAAGCGTTGGCACCAAAGAAAATGGCTCCAGGAGCTGTCTCTCACAACGAAGAAAAAGGACGTGTGAAAAAAGAAAAGCTCACCCCAAAGCAAAAGAAAGAACTCGCCGCTCAAAAAGAAGCCGAGAAAACAGAAGAAGTGAAACCGGAAGTCGTAAAGGAAATGGAAGAAGCCGAGAAAAAAGAAGAAAAGGCTGACAAGAAAAAGAAATGAATTCTTGCGTGATTCTGGAAAACATCAGATCTCTGCATAACGTGGGGTCGCTTTTGCGTACCGCTGATGGCGCGGGCTGGGACAAAATCTATCTCTGCGGCTACACCGGTTGTCCACCAGACCGCAGAATCGAAAAAGTATCACTCGGCGCCGAAGAATTTATTACATGGGAACATGCTGAATCGGCTGGAGAGGTCTGCAAAAAACTTAAAAAAGAAGGCTTTGAAATTTTGGCATTGGAACAAACTGCCAGTGCCGAAAATATCTTCGAAGCGAAATTTCCTGCGAAAAAAAGAGCCTTGGTCCTCGGAAACGAAGTAGAAGGTATTTCTCCTGAAGTACTCGCCCTCGCCGACCGGCATTTAGAAATCCCCATGCACGGACAAAAATCATCCCTCAATGTGTCAGTCGCGGGAGGAGTGGCGATGTATAGGGTCAATGAACAATTATCAATAAACAACGAACAATAAAATTGAGTCCCCGTCCCGCCACGACGGGATGGAGAAAGGAGGAGACATGTCCCCCTTTGTAAGGGGGATTTACCCCGTGAAATACTTTCACTTCGTAAAATTTCATGGAGTGAAGGGGGTTTATTCCAACAGAACCCCTCCCCACCTCAGGCGGGTCTCCCCTTATAAAGGGGAGCATTTAAGTGTATACTGGGGGTATACAAAAATAATAACGTCTTTCTGATCCCGAATGTATTGAGGGAGAAGAAACTTCCCTATAGAACCTTCTGTCGGAGCAGATCTTCTGACCCATTCGGCTCCGCTCAGGGCAGGCTCTGTTTCGAAACGTTTTTAATTCAGGGAAATTACATTCTGTATACTGGGGGTATACAAAGTGGGCCGGGCAGGATACTCGTCCCTTCATCCCGCATACGCGGGACTCGGTAGAGGGATTTGTATCTTCGTCGCTTTGCTCGGTAAGAAGGGCAGAATTACTCAGTCACTTCGTTCCTTCGTGATTTCCTTATTTGGAAAGAAAATGATGGGCAGGATGCTCTCCCTACGTCCGCCTTAGGCGGACTACTCGAGGGATTTGCATCTTCGTCGCTTTGCTCCTCAGTACAAATCCTCGCCCGCCTCAGGCGGGCTCATCCGTCCAAATAGCGCAAAAAAAACCGGAGAGACAAGCTCTCCACTTTTTTACGCTGGTGGGCCGGGCAGGATTCGAACCTGCGAAGGCTGAGCCAACAGATTTACAGTCTGCCGCGTTTGACCGCTTCGCTACCGACCCTTCGTCAATGAGGACTGCGCTTACTCCGTTCGCCACGGCGAACTGCGTTGCTTCGTCTCACCTCCTCTCACTCGCACGGACTACTCGGCTTCTTAACGTCCGCCGCGGCGGACTATTCAGCCTGCGTTACCCCGTGTTCGGAGATTAGTAAATGCTTCTCATCTCGTAATCTATTCCCAAAAGAGCGCCGAGATTGTATTTTCGTGAGAGGAAAAGTCAAATTGGCTTCTTAATATGTTGTTTGCAAAGCTCGTTCCATAAGTTCCCGAATGACTTCCGAAGGATTCACTCCTTCAAGCACTTTCTGTACTGCCAAGGAGATTGGCATATCCAATTCCTGCTCTCCGATAACTGGAAGTACTGCTTTAAGCGTTTGAGTTCCTTCCGCTATTCCCAATTTCTTTTCCGGATAAGGCAACCTTTGCGCTGCATGAACACCAAACTGAAAATTTCTACTCTGGGAAGACCGAGCGGTCATCTCAAGGTCGGACATAGCTGGGCATTCTGAATGAAAAGTTCTCCGTTGAGCCCCAAATTTACGTGCCATTTTTTTAATTTCTTCTGCCCCTCGTCCAATAACAGTAGCTGTTGTACTGTCTTTAAAGCCAAGACCATGAGCCATTCCAGCTGCTATCGCAATGATATTTTTAAGAGCCCCGATAATTTCTACTCCCACAACATCCTTCGAAGGATATAAACGCATGATTTTTTTAGGAATGATCTCTTGGAGATACTCGATTACCTGAAGATTATGAGAAGCAATTGTTGACATCATTGGGTCAAGATCCATGAGGTCAGCGGCAAAATTTGGTCCAGATAACACTCCAAACTTTCCTTCGCATCCTAATATTTTTTCTTCTCCAAAAATATCTGCAAAAACCTCAGAAATCCGTTGTCGACTGTCGACCACAATCCCTTTTGTTCCGGAAATAATCGCCTGAATATTATCCCAATTATCTAAAATAATGGGCTTAAGCTGTGCGATTACTTCAGAAGTTACTTGTGCTGGCAAAATAGAAAATAGGATATTCGCTCCTTGTATTGCTTTTTCCGGGTCATGCGTAATAGAGAGATTAGAAGGAAGATTCACATCAGAAAAATGACGAAAATGACCGGTGGATTTTACTTGTTCTTCGTATTCTTGTTTGTGCGTCAACATCCGCACATCAGTACCTGAATTCCCCTCGGCAACCGCATTCCCTACTGCTTCTGCGAATCTTCCGTCTCCTACTATCACTATTTTTTCAATATCCATAGATTTCAAAAGAGAAGTGAAACACTTTTATTAATTTCTCATTAATTTGTCAAGAACGTCCCTCTCAAAAAACTGTCTTCTTTTCTTTGATTTTTCCCCTCTTTTCCCTACAATCTATGGGCTTAGTTGACCTACACAAATGACTGACGAAGACGCAAACAAACTCCCTCTCGAAGAAAGCGAGAACGAAGAAAATGAAGAACCCACTCCCGCAGAAGAAGGGGCAGAAGAGGTTGTGCCTTTTTTTGATGCCAGTGGAAGCGCTCGTGAACTCTTTCCCAAGGAAATTACGGCTGATATGGAAGAGTCTTATTTGTCGTATGCAATGTCGGTTATTGTTTCACGCGCCTTGCCGGATGTACGAGATGGACTGAAACCAGTGCACCGAAGAATCCTGTACGCAATGCACGAAAACGGACTTCGTCCGAGTGCCAAGTACCGAAAATCAGCAAATGTAGTCGGTGCGGTGCTTGGGAAATACCACCCACACGGAGACAGCGCGGTGTATATGTCCATGGTGCGTATGGCACAGGACTTTTCTTTGCGGTATCCATTGGTCGACGGTCAAGGGAACTTTGGATCGATTGATGGTGATAATCCTGCCGCCATGCGTTATACCGAAGCCAAAATGGCGCCGGTATCCGAGCTCATGCTCGCTGATATTGAAAAAGAAACCGTTAATTTTCGTCCAAATTACGATGCGACCGCCGAAGAACCAGAAGTGCTTCCAAGCATGGTTCCGCAATTACTGCTCAATGGAACAATGGGAATCGCCGTTGGAATGGCGACAAATATTCCACCGCATAACTTCAAGGAAATCATTGATGCAACGGTTCATCTTCTAAAAAATTCGGAATGTTCTATCGACGACCTTTTGAAATACATCAAAGGACCTGATTTCCCGACTGCAGCTGAAATTTATGATGGCGGAGTTATAAAAGAAATGTACTCCACCGGACGTGGGGGAGTTATCATGCGTGCAAAAGCACAAATTGAAGAAATAAGAAGCGGGAAGAATGCGATCATTATTACCGAAATTCCCTACCAAGTGAACAAAGCTGAACTTATTATAAAAATTGCCGACTTGGTGCGTGATAAAAAAATTCAAGGAATTTCTGATTTACGAGATGAATCTAATCGGCACGGAATTCGTGTTGTGATTGAATTAAAACGCGATGCATATCCACAAAAAACACTCAATAAACTCTTCAAACTCACTCCTCTCCAAAAAACATTTAATCTGAATATGATTGCTTTAGTGGATGGAATTCATCCGCGACTTTTGAACGTAAAAGAGGTATTGCAATACTTTTTGGATCATAGATTTATTGTTGTTCGAAGACGTGCGGAATATGAACTAAGAGTTGCGAAAGCTCGCGCGCATATTCTTGAAGGGCTCAAAATCGCTCTCGACCATATCGATGAAGTCATCGCAACCATTAAGAAATCTGAAACCAAAGAGATTGCAGGAGTACAATTACAGAAAAAATTCGGACTGAGTGAGCTGCAAGCAAAAGCAATCCTGGAAATGCGGTTGCAAACTTTGGCAGGATTAGAGAGAAAGAAGATTGAAGATGAACTCGCCGAAAAACTAAAACTCATCCAAGAGCTTGAAGGCATTCTTTCCAGTCGCGAAAAACAGTCCGATATAATTGAAACGGAACTGACGGAAGCAAAAGAAAAATTCGGGGATGATCGACTTACAAAAGTCCATCCGAACGCTCTCGGGAAATTCAGTGCCAAAGACACAATCCCTGACGAAGAAATGCTTGTAGTGCTCACCGAACAAAATTATATAAAACGACTCAATCCTTCAGCATTTCGTGCACAAAAACGCGGTGGTGTTGGAGTTGTTGGGGCTAAAACGAAAGATGAGGACCGTATCGCCAAAGCACGATTTGGGACCAATCATAATGAGCTGCTTTTCTTTACAAGCTTAGGACGAGTGTTTCAATTGCCTATGTACGAAATTCCGGAAGCCGGACGTACCGCCAAAGGAACTCCTATCGTTAATTTGTTGCAATTACAACCACAAGAGAAAGTCACGGAAATTCTCAATCTGTCACGCTCGGAAGGAAAATATATTTTCTTCTGTACCACTGGAGGAACCATAAAAAGAACCGAGCTCTCACAATTTGAAAACGTTCGTCGATCAGGACTGATCGCTTGTGGACTTCGTGACGGAGAATCGCTCCATTGGACGAAGATTTCGAGCGGAAATGATGAAGTCTTTATTGTTACCAAAGAGGGAAAATCTATCCGTTTCCCCGAAAGTGATGTGCGATCCATGGGACGATCGGCAGCAGGGGTTCGTGGAATAAGACTCAAAAAAGGAGACGAAGTGGTGGAAATGGATTTGCTGTATCAACCAGAAAAAGCGCTTCTGCTCGCTGTGATGGAAAACGGACTTGGAAAAATGTCAGCCGTCACCGAATACCGGACTCAATCGCGAGGAGGAAGTGGAATCAAAGTGGCAAACATAACACAGCGAACTGGGAAAATAGCAGGCGCTCGAGTTATTACGGCGGGAAAAACAGCCGATCTTCTGATGGTAACACAAAAAGGACAAACTCTCAGAACCCCGATTGATAAGGTGAAAATCGCTGGAAGATCGACCCAAGGAGTCATACTGATGCGTCCAACAAAAGGAGATTTTGTAGCCTCCATTTCGTTGATAGAAGAAATGGAAGAAGATGAAGAACAGACTAAGTTACCAAAATCATGAAGAGGATAACCGTCCATCTTCCACTAAAAAAAATATCCTACAACGTTGAATTTTCTGCAACCTTTGACGAATTGGAAATACAACTCCAATCACAACTGGGAAATAGAAAATTTTTAATTGTAACTGATAGCAATGTTCAGAAGCATTCAGATTTCCTCAAACGATTTTCAAGCAAAGAAATATTTGCTTTCCCGGCAGGAGAAGTAAGTAAGCATTGGAGTACGGTCGAAAAAATATTAAATCGCTGTTTTGAACTCAATTTTGATAGAAATTCGGTCATCGTCGCCGTTGGAGGAGGAGTGGTGGGAGACACAGCCGGTTTTGCTGCAGCAATTTTTAAGCGTGGAATTCCGGTTATTCAAATTCCTACATCGCTTCTCGCAATGGTAGATGCATCGGTCGGAGGAAAAACAGGCATAGATTGTGCGTACGGAAAAAACCTCATCGGCACATTTCATCAACCAGAACGTGTGTTTTGTTGCCGTGGATTTTTGGAAACCTTACCGGAATCAGAAATTAAAAATGGACTCGGAGAAATGATCAAGCACGGAATTCTCGGATCGCCGAAGCATTTCGAAGATTTGGAACGCATAGCAAATTCTCACCCAACAGCCGAAGATATCTTCCCACTCGTGCCCGATTCTGTGGCGATCAAAGCCCGTATCGTAGAAGAAGACGAACGAGAATCAGGCGCACGCATGAAACTCAATCTCGGTCATACCTTTGGACATGCGATTGAGTTACTCCATAATTTCAAATTTCCTCACGGACTCGCCGTTTCCATCGGCACTATGATGGCAACGCAGTATGCTCTGGAACATGATATTTGCCGTGAAGAAACCGCTGACCGCATTGAAAACATATTCAATAAATTCGGCATAGATATCACGTGCGCTCTTCCGGAAGAAAAAATCTGGGAGGCAATGACCCACGACAAAAAGGTAAAAGACGGACATATTCGGCTGGTTTTACCGACAAAAATCGGGGAAGTGGTGGTGCAGACGGTGTGAGGGGGTGTATACTCCCAGTATACACTTTGGGAATAAAGAATCAGAAATCAGGAATTAAGAAAAAAGAGACATTTTCTCTCTTCTTGGTACATTGTCATTGCACAAATAGTTCAAAAGCGGGAATAGATAAAAAAAACACTGTCTTTCTGCCTGCCCTGTCGGTCTAGGCCAGGGATGACGATTCTGAGCGAAGCGAAGAAGAGGAAGAAGAATCTTCTGTGTATTATTTCGAACCTGTCCGCCGTGGCGAAGATCCTTCGCTGTGCTCAGGATGACAAGGAATTTGTCACTCCATTGTCAATACAAAATGTGGTGGGTCGGGTGGGGCATTCTTACATTCTCGTCTCACTTCGTTCGACTCCGAGGTCGAAAACTCTGCAATGGTCCACTTCGGCTTCGCTCAGTGTCCCTTGCAGAGCGAACCCGATCGCTTCGCCACATTCAAACATCCCCTCCCTTGATGGGAGGGGCTAGGGGAGGGTGATTTTTCAAGATATTTCGGGTCGGGTGGGGCGTTCTCACATTCTCGCTCCGCCTTTATTGGCGGAGCTCCGAGGTCGAAAACTCTGCAATGGTCGCTTCGCTCCCTTGCAGAGCGAACCCGATTGCTTCGCAATCTTGTGGGTTCTCGCACTAGATCCAAATAGCGAAAAAAACCAGAGAGGCGAGCTCTCTGCTTTTTTTCGCTGGTGGGTCGGGTGGGGCTCGAACCCACAGCCAATAGCTTAAGAGGCTACTGCTCTACCATTGAGCTACCGACCCGTCCTCAGCACAGACTTCGTTGGGCTCATCCTTCGGCTTCGCTCAGGACATCGCCATACTCCGTCGTGCTTCGTCTCACTCACATGGACTACTCGGCTTCATAACGCCCTTCGCTTGCTACACGCGCTCAGGGCTATTCAGCCTGTGTTACCCCATGTTCGTGGAGAGAAGAACTGCCCCCTATTTCTTAATAAAGAACGGGAAGATTGTGTGTGTTTTTTAAAAATTTTCAAGTCGTTTCTCTCATATCCTCCACCCGCAATTGCAATCTCCTTTCTCCGTTCCAAATATTTTCCGACACCGTACAAGCGATATCCAAGGTCTGTCCAACATTCACCCGGTCAATAAATTCATCGGCAAAAAAAGCGGTAAAATCTAGTCTTCTGTCCTCCGCTATCCCTGAAATTCGTATGTGATTTTTCTTTTCCCCCATGAGAGAAAAATCCTCCACTTGCACAGAACGAATTCCGAATACGGGTTCTCCATTTCCCGGACCAAAGGGAGCAAGGGACTTCAAAAATTGTAGTAATGCTCCGTTAAGCAAAGAAGGCGATATCCATGCATCAACTGAAAGTGGAGTGGTCGTACGCGTTATTCGGTTGAAATACGTATCAAGAGCTTCTATTACTGCTTCCCATTTTTCAGGACTTGTCACAAATCCTGCCGCTCCATCATGCCCCCCAAATTGTCCAAAAAGTTCGGGCGCCGAATGCAATGCTGAAATCATTGAACATCCTTCTGGTGCACGGCACGAAGCCGTAAGAAGTCCATCCTCCCTGATACTGGAAGCAATCACCGGAACACGGAACATCTCCACTTGACGGGATGCCACGAGTCCAAGTACTCCCGGACGCCAAGACGGATGATGCAATGTCTGACACGAAGCATGGGATCGAACTTGAGAAAAACTTTGTTCGAGTGTCTCCTGAAGTAGTACTTGTCTATCGTTATTCCATTGTTCCAGTTGCGCCACCCGTTGCGCGTGACCTGAAGCTTCTCCCAAAAAAAGTTGCGCCGCAATCGTCACATTTCCAATCCTGGATGCGGCATTAAGTCGTGGTGCGATACAAAACCGAATAGTATCCTCATCCATGTTTTCTGGAAGAATATTTGCTCGCTCGAGCAGTAACGCTAACCCCGACCATTGTGTTTGCTTCAATTGCTGGAGTCCGTGTTTTACCAGTATTCTATTTTCTCCTGTTAATTGCATACAATCAGCGACGGTTCCAAGAGCGCATACTTCCAAAAAGGGCGCTAGAAAATCGTGCCCCTTTCCATTCCGTTCCGCTAACGCCGAAAGCAATTTCCATGCAACACCAGCTCCAGAAAGTCCTTTTCCCCGATACGGGCAACCAGGTTGATGAGGATTGATGACGGCCAATGCCGCGTGCGGAAACTGAGCGGGATCAGACATATGATGATCGGTGACAATGACGTCCATGCCCAACTCATGAGCCAGGGCTACTTCTTCGTGATCATTGGTTCCGCAATCGCACGTTATGAGAAGTGACACCTCTTGCGAAACAATCTCTTTTATCGCGTCTCTTTTTAATCCATGAGAATGGGTGTTTCTATCAGGGATGCGATACGATACATGGGCTCCTAACTGACGCAATCCCTCCACCAAAATAACCGTGGATGTAATTCCATCCGCATCGAAATCACCGAATATCATAATGCGTTCTTTTTTTTCTATTGCTTGCTCGATCCTATCTACCGCTTTTTTCATCCCCTTCATATTCCATGGATCAGGGAGATCGTGAAAATCGGGGGCAAGAAATTTTTGAATTTTTTCCGGTGTCGTGAGCTTTCTTTTTTTCAGAAGAATTTCATAGATACTCTCTAAATGCTCATAAAATGGGGCTTTTTGCCAAATGCGCCCCGTAAATGAGGTTTGATTTTTCATCGGAGGCATGGTACACAGCAGAATGATGAAAGTCCATTTGTATGATTTCCGGTGGCTTGATGGAAATACCACAGAATTTCAGGCAAGCGTACAAAACAAGCTCGGAAAAAAACAAGTCCAAAAGGGAGATGTAATATCATTGGAAAATTGTTCCACTCCCAAGTGCGCCGGAAGTATGAACCCCGAGGGCATCTGGTCTCCGTGTCCCGAGCACGCGGAAGGCAAGGCGAAATGCGATCTATGCAAAATGCGAGAACGCAATTTTATTTTCACAGCTTTTGACGGATTTGATCGTTCCAATGTAAACGAAAGTGATTTAGAAAAAATTTCCAGACCACATATCGTATACTTGGCACTTTTTGACACCAATATAGTCAAAGTAGGCGTATCCCGTCTGGAACGAAAAGAACTCCGGCAACTGGAACAAGGAGCGCATTTCACCCTCTTCATTGCTGAAACTCCCGACGGTATTACTGCTCGACAAATAGAAACCTTGTTCCGCAAAAGCGGTATTGCTGACAAAGTAAAAGTATCTCAGAAACGAGATTTTATCTGCCCAGAAATTACGCCAGAGGAAGGAGTGTCTTTTTTAAGAAAAATATTGGGACAGCACCAACAATCTCTCTCCGAACACGAATATTTAAAAAAATTCCTCCTGAAAGATCCGACGTTTGCAAACTGGGAAAACCAATATGCACTTAAAAAAATACAGGAAAATCCAAAAGGATTTCACAGTATTGAATTAAAAGCTGGAGAATCTGTTTCTGGAACCATCATCTCCATGAAAGGACCCTTCCTTATTCTTGAAACAGCAGAAGAACTTCTCTCTATTTCTACCAAAGATCTCCTCGGACGGGAAATTGATTTTTCTTCAAAGCCGATAGGACTCTACTTGAATAACGCTTTCCAGAGCGCTCTTTTCTAAGAAAGAGAAGTGACAAATTCTTTCCTATCTGCTACAGTCGGCTTCGATGCAATCGGTTATTATCGACTCCAAAGGGGATACGAGAGAGGAGGAAGTGACTCGACGCGATTTGGTTCAAAAATTCGGAATCCACAGTCGCGATCTTCGCCCAGTATTTGTTAAGAAACAAAGCATTACTCTTTTGTCTCGTGCCAACTGTATTATTTTTAATTACCGGTCAGTCAAATTGGTCATCGGAACAAAAGAGGTGTTTGTTTTGGGACTTGAAAAGTCAAAAATTTCAGAAATATTTATACCGTTTTTGGGAAAAAAGATTCAAGAACAAAAGGAAAAAATACGATTTGAGCACCTTATCCTGGATACAACTCTTACCTATATTTTGGAAAAAATATTTCGACGGTTTGATGACATTGAACGAACTTCGGTGCAAATTTTGGGGAAATTGGATATTGAACTTCGGGATCAAGTACTAGAACAACTCTTGCATTTAAAAAAACGACTCTCAAAACTGGAAACCAATGTGGAAGAACTGGAAGAAATCATTGAGGAAATAGTGGAAGATGACGAAGAATTGGAGGATTTATATTTAGAAGTAAAACACCCTGCGAATGTAGATGATATAGAATCTATTTTGGAAAATGCACTGGAACAAATCGAAGATATTTCTCACCGAATCGATGAACTGGATGAAAACATCGACGATACACAGGAAATATTAACACTCAAACTCGACCACCTACGAAACACCATCATCAAATTTGACTTGCTCATCACTATGGCAACGGGGTTGCTAGCATTCATGACGGTTGTAACCGGACTCTACGGAATGAACATTAAAAGCGGTCTTGAAAACGATCACCAAGCATTTTTAAATATTGCTCTCGTTCTCGGAGGAGCATTTATATTTGGAATGCTTCTTCTTCTTGCCTGGCTTAGGAAAAATAAGATACTCTAGGATTTTTTATGTATCAGTATTTTTTCTCGTCCTTCTTCCCTTTTTCGAAGAGAAAACTCGTTACCAAAAAAGCAATAGCCGGTAACGAAAACCATATTTGATAGTAATCAATCAGTATTTGGGCAAGTAATGATTCGTCATAGATGGATATTTCTTTTGCATGTCCCATCCCTTCTACAAATGAATTCCCAGAAAGATAAATAAGGACCGTTGCCAAAAATAATGCGGCTGAAAAAACAGAGAAAAAAGCATGGATCACCGTTCTAAGAGCCCAATGATCGTGCCGTTCCACTGCCACATGGAATGCTCCTTTCACGGAAAAAATAACAATCGCCACCAGGAAAAGTACCAAACGAATACCGGTGAATATCTCCAATTCGTGTTCTCCAAAAATTTGCTGTACTCCAGGAGACGGATCAAAAACAAATTGTTTCAGAATTTTTGCCACTCCATCCGCTGTAAGGACTGCAATATAGGTGGAAAGAATAAGCTTTATAGTCGCATTCTGTCCGAGCAGAAAATTGTAGGCAAAGAGCATAATAAACACGGACAAAATAACAAGGTTCCACGTCAAAGCTATTTCCATTAAGTCAATTATCAATTATCAGTGAACAATGAGCAATAAAAAATTGAAGCTCTCATTGTTCATTGATCACTGATGACTGATCATTGCTTTGATCGTTCCACGTATTCTCCGGTATCAGTATTCACAACGACTCCGTCTCCCGCATTAATAAAAGGTGGCACACGGACGACCTTTCCGGTTTCCAGCGTTGCCGGTTTCATCACGGCTTGCGCTCTGTCTCCTTGGACACCGGGTTCGGTTTCTATTACTTTAAAAGTCAACTTTGGCTTCAGCTGAATGTTTATTGGATTTTGCCCGAAATAGAGCAAATCCACTTCCATACCATCCGTCAAATAGTCAACCGCATCGCCCAGTTTTTCTCGCATGAGAGAAACTGTGTCGTATGTCTCCTGATCCATGAATTGATATTCTCCTCCCTGAGCATACAAAAACTGCGCTCGACGATAAGCAACATCCGCTTCCTCAATTTTATCAGCTCCCTGAAAAGTACGTTCCAACACTGATCCCGTTTCCAAATTCCTAATTTTTACTTTCATCACCCCCCCTCCTCTAGCTTGTTTGCTGTGTTGATTCCACGTGACCACAAACGGATCACCATCAATTTGTATTTTTGTGCCGACTTTGAGGTCTGTAATTCCAAGCATTTTTTTCAATTACAAATTAAAAGTTACGAATGACGAACTTTTAAATTCATCGTACTGTTGCATTTTAACCAGAATTTGTCAAAATCATCCCCGATGAAAAAAGATGAAAAGGGAAGTCCTCAACTCCAAAAAATAGAAGCCCTGGAAAATGAGCTTGTGTCTCTGCAAAAAAAATTAGAAGAAGCAGAAAACGCTCAAATGCGAGCCTTGGCAGATCTTCAAAATTTCCAACGCCGAGAAGCAGAACAGAAAAAAAACTGGGTTTCTTTTGGAGTGGCAGAATTTCTCAAGCAATTTCTTCCACGCTTGCTCGAACTTCAATTGGGGTCTGAGCACTCTTCCGATAAAGACGTAAAAAAAGTGGTAGAAAGTTTTTTTGAGTCATTGCAAAAAGCAGGATTGGAACCCATTTCTCCTCGATCAGGAGATTCTATAGATCCTGAATTCCACGAGGTTCTTATGACAGAAGAAGGAAAAGCAGGATGCGTGGTACGCACCCTTGAACCTGGTTGGAAATTTGGAGAAGTTATCCTCACCCCAGCAAAAGTTTCTGCGGCTCAACACTAAATGTATACTCCCAGTATACGCTTCATAATACGTACTGTATGGCAAAAAAATCACTCGGTCTCAAGATAGTTATCTGGCTTGTCGTCATCGCGATGGTGGCAACGGTAATCTTACCGTACCTCGTGTAACCTCTTTTAACAAGGGGTTTAAACCCCTTGTTGGGAAATAATGAAAAATAATTCCAAGTATCGCATTGCGGTAGGACTTTCCGGAGGCGTAGACAGCAGTGTTGCGGCAAAGTTACTCGTCGACCAAGGATATGAAGTCATCGGTATTTTTATGCGCAACTGGGAAGACGATTCTCCCCAGTGTACTGCCCCTCGGGACGCACTGGATGCGGAGCGTGTAGCAAAAAAACTCGGCATCCCGTTCCACGAAGTAAATTTTGCAAAAGAATATTGGAATGAGGTATTTGAATATTTCTTGGAAGAAAATAAACGCGGTCGCACGCCAAACCCCGACATATTATGCAACGTTTATATAAAATTCGGAGCATTGCTCGAGAAAGCAAAAGAGCTGGGATGTGAACTTCTTGCCACCGGACACTATGCAAAAAAATACTGGAACGAAGAAACTCACCAATGGGAACTGCATATTCCCGCAGATAGGACAAAAGATCAGACATATTTTCTCCATGCCTTGAGCCAAGCACAACTTGCCAGTGCCCTATTTCCGCTGGAAGATCTTGAAAAACATGATGTCAGACGCATCGCCCAAGAAACAGGATTTGCAAATGCCGAAAAAAAAGATTCCACAGGGATTTGTTTTATCGGCGAACGAAATTATTCCGAATTTTTACAAAAGTTCATCAAAAAAAGTCCCGGAAATATTACAGAAGCCGATACCAGAAAAGTGCTCGGCGAGCACATGGGACTGAGTTTCTATACCATCGGACAACGCAAAGAACTCGGCATCGGAGGGGTCAAAGATTTTCCTGATGCGCCATGGTTTGTAGTGGAGAAAAACTTCCAATCAAACGAACTGGTGGTCTCGCAAAAGGAAGACAAACTACTCGCAGATAGTTTAAGCGCCGAAAATCTCACATGGATTTCAGGAAAATCGCCAGCAGAAAAATTTGAATGCGGCGCACGAATTCGATATCGAAGCGATGTTGTTCCCTGCACTGTCACACTCCAAAAAGACACAGCGCAGGTAACATTTAAAGAACCCGTCAGAGCTATCACTCCTGGACAATCGATCGTGTTTTACAACGGCGACGTGTGTGTGGGAGGAGGGGAAATTCAATAAAATTTGCCTTCTCATGTATTTTTTTTACACTCGAGATATGCCTTCTTCACTCAAAACTCTTATCAAAAATGCAAGCCCCAAAGAACTGGTGAAAATTTATTTTACCATCGAATCAAAGGTGCTTCCTTTCTTGGAAGAAGAGAGTGAAAAAGCAGCTCTAGATGACTTAGAAAAAGGGCGTGTAAGGAGTGCATCCTCTGCCAAAGGCGTTATAAAAAAATGCCTCGAGTAATTTTTACAGATCAGTTCCGAAAAGATTTGCAACGTTTCAGGCACTTATCTGTCCAGATTGAAAAACAACTGGATCTTTTTCTGCAAGATCATAAACACCCTTCTCTCCATACCAAAAAACTAAAACCGGCGCATTATGCAAAATATTCTTTCCGAGTGAATAAACAATTTAGAATTATTTTTACTTTTCAAGAAGAAACTCCCGTATTGCTCTATATTTCCAAGCACTACGAATAAAACATCCTTCATCCCAGCGTTGAAGAGTATGCGGGATCTTCGGATCCCGCTGCTTTTATATGGTGAAACCCCATTAGGCAGAAGCTATCGCTTTTGCCTAATGGGGACCCCAGGGCTTCGCAGGCGGGGCATCAAACCCCGCCTTTGACCAAGGGGAGGGTTCCCCTCCCCTTTGGAAACCCCTTTCAAAGGATCCCCGGGTTTACACCCGGGGCAATTTCGAGTCTAAATTTGTCCTCGAAGTCCCATAGCATTCGTAATGCGTTCCATCCCAAGTATAAATGCTGCTTGTCTGTAAGAGGCATTTGGGTATTTTCTCTTTATTTGAATAAGATCATCAAACGCATGATCCATAATTTTTTTGAGTTTGCTGTTCACATACTCCTCTTCCCAGACATCGCCCGATCGATTCTGTACCCACTCAAAGTACGACACTGTCACCCCTCCAGCATTCGCCAAAATATCTGGCAGTACATCTATATTTCTCTTTTCGAGCATTGCATCCGCTTCCGCTGTCACTGGACCATTCGCCAATTCTAAAATTGCTTTTGCTTGAATTTTTTCGGCATTTTCGCGATGCACTACGCCGTCAAGCGCTGCAAGCACAAGCACATCTACATCCAGTTGCAATAGTTCTTCATTGGAGAGCATCGTAACTTTTTCTTCTTCCATTTTTTTGATATCGCACGTATCTCCCTCGCAAAAATTTCCTCGAAGCGATCCTCCTTCTTGTTTGTATTTATGCAGTTTCTCGACCGCAAATCCCCCTTCGTGATGCATAAGTCCCCCTTGTGAATCGGATACCGCCCGAACTTTGCATCCGGCTTCTTGTGCCATTTCTGCAAAATACGATCCCGCATTTCCAAATCCTTGAATCGCTACCGTAATATCGGATGGTTTCTTCCCGATGGATTGAAGGTAGTTTTGAAGAATATAAAATCCTCCCTGACTGGTTGCATACGATCGTCCAAGCGATCCTCCAAGTTCCAATGGTTTTCCGGTAATCACGCCTGGTGATTTGTACCCGAGAATTTTCTCATGTTCATCCATCATCCACGCCATAATCTCTGGTGTAGTGTAGACATCAGGAGCGGGTACATCTCGATTCACTCCAAAGACGCCTTTTTCTGTTCCTATTCGAAAATACGCACGACTCATTCGTTCTAATTCCGAATGTGAGAGTTCCTTTGGATTTACCGTCACCCCTCCTTTTCCACCTCCCATAGGGATATTTACCACAGCGCATTTCAAGCTCATCAAAGCCGCGAGTGCTTTTACTTCGTCGAGATCGGCTTCTGGGTGAAACCGAATGCCTCCCTTGTACGGGCCACGAGCAGAATTGTGCTGTACTCGGTATCCCGGCACAATCACGCGTTCTCCATTATCTCGTTCAAATGCAACTTGAAATTCATGAATTGCTTCTGGGGTTTCCAGCTTTTCCAGTGCCGAAGGAGCAAGAGAAATAGCTTTGGCTGCATGTCGCAAATTATCAAGAAAATTCTGATACGGTTTCTTGTTAGGAGCCATGGGGAATTTGGGTAAGTTAGATAAATTCTGAATAGTTTTGGGAAAAAATCAATATGAAAAATAGAAAAATTATGGGTCAGAAAGTGAAACCCCATTAGGCAGAAGCTACCGCTTCTGCCTAATGGG
>JAIPGU010000050.1 GCA_021735575.1 Candidatus Altimarinota bacterium
TTTTTGTCATCTCGACCGAAACGTAGTGAAGCGGAGAGATCCCTTTATGTATGGTGCAGAAAAGGGATTTCTCCATTTTGTCCGCCGTGGCGGACTTCAGTCGAAATGACAAATGCCCGCTTACTTGCTTTCAGGGGAGCGTTACCAAATCAATACTCAAAACTTGCCCCATGTCCCTCGTCCCATTGCCTGCCCCGCCAAGCGTGGGTCTCTATTCCCAAAAAAACGCTTGCAAAGTTTTTTTGTGTGTGTACAGTGTCCCCGCTTTGTTCCTTCCTTATCGGAAAGAACCATTAAGACCATAAAGCATGCAAAAATACGAAGTGCTGGCTATCATTATAAATTCGCTTGATGAAAAGAAAGCCGAAGAACAAGCGAAAAAATCTATCAGTGAACATGTTCAATCGCTCGGTGGAAATATAACATTCGAGGATTTTTGGGGTGCTCGAGGATTTGCCTATATTCTTAAAAAAGAAAAATGGGGATATTACTTCTGCGCTCAATTCGGAATAGCGCCAAACGCGCTTTTCGAACTGAAACGAGACTGGAATATCGATAAGAGTATCGTTCGGTTTCTAGTAGAAAAAGTGCATCCATCAGCTCCTGCTCTGAGACCCTACACCGAAATGAAAAAAGAATTTGATGCGCTAGAAAAAGAACGAAAGATCGCTGAAATGGACAAAGCTCCAAAGAAAAAAGTGGTGCGCACAGAGAAACCAAAAGAAGAGAAAAAAGAATCCCCTGCTCCAAAAGAAGCGGCTAGAGATGAAAAAGCACCAAAGAAAAAGGAACCAAAAGCAACCGAAGCTCCAAAAGATATTGTCGATAAGAAACTCGACGAAATCCTCGAAGATTCTTCTCTTGATTTATAAATTTTCTATTCTCCATTCTTCATTCTCCATTCTTAATTGATTCACATGCCTCCTCGACCAAAAAAATTCATATGCACCTTCTGTAAAAATGGTACAACATTCATTGATTACAAAAATTCAAAATTGTTGTCCCAGTATATTACGTATTACCGTTCCATACAGAGTCGCTTCCATACAGGCGTATGCCTCAAACATCAAAAACAACTGGCCTCTGCCATAAAGAAAGCACGTGTAATGGCGTTGCTACCAGCAGTGAGGTACGAGAAATAATCACAAGTCATTAGCTATTAGTTTTTAGTCTTTAGTGAAAAATATTTGCTTTGCAAATATTTTTTATTGCTCATTGTTCATTGACAATTGATCATTGATTTCCTCTTGCTTTCTTCTTGATTTTTTGGTACAATCAAGAGATTATTCAACAAAACAAAAATAAAACATGCTCCATAGAATATTCGACGCAATCTACGAAGGAATCAAAAACACGCTCTTACCTTCTCCAAAATCGGAGAAAGAAGTGCTCCCTCCTCCTGTTTCCTCAGCTCCTCCTGTCGAACAAAATGCCGTCCCCACACCTCCTCCCACAGTTCCCGCGCAAAACGTTCCTGCTACTAGAAAAGTAGTGCTTCCATCGAAAACACCAGAAAAAGAAAATATAAGTTTAGCTCGCGGAACGCTATCACTTGACCAACAGCGAGCACTTTTGGAAGCACGAAGAAAAGTACCATTCGCAATATCATTCCTAAAATACTTCTCCCTCATCCTGACCGTTGGAGGAATTGTTGCTTTTTTATGGATCAAAGGTGATTTAGATCAATCCAATGGATATTTAAAGTTTTTCGGAATACGAGAAAATACCGGACTTCAATTTGAGAACCTTTCCAAAAAGAAGAAAGTTCTGGAAACTGATGTAGCGAACCACACTTCCAAAATCAGGAGATTTACCAAACAAATAGAGGAAAAAAATTATTCCGTTCATACAGCCACCATTGAAGGTATACGAGACCAGCAACTCAGATGGTTTGATGTAAAAAACGAAGAGGGAATCCTTTTATATGGGATATTAGACGGTCCTCTTCATATGCAAGACTACTTTAATTCACGGGCATTCGATGATCCTCTTCTTTCCGGAACCGGAAATACAGTGACCGTGAAAAATGTAACCGCGAACCGACAAGAAATAAGTTTTAGTATCGAAGCATCACAACTGTTCGGAAAAATATTCGCCCTTAATACTGAATTCGTAAAAATGATGAACTCCTTCCCACTCTTTACCGGAGGATCACTCAATCAATTCACCAAGAAAAAAGACGACCAAGGAAATGACAGTATGGATTTTTCTTTAAAACTTTCCTTGCAATCTCCTGCTGACACCGACCCAGACGACGAATATTTTTCAAAATATGATCGATGGGTTCAAGATACTTCTCAATAAAACAACATGAATAACTCTCCTCTCAAAAGCAAACAAAAACTTTCTCGTCAGGAATCTCTTCGCCGAAATCCGGTCGGATGGATCATTCTCTTGGGAATTGTTATCGTTTTCATTGCGATGAGCGTTTTCCCTTCCTTCGGTGAATGGAGAACCAAAAGAGAAAATATAAAACGTCTTCTTTCTGAAAATCAAATATTGGAACAAGAAGTACGAGTGAAAAAAATAGAATCAGAAGCGAAAGAATTAGAGTTCACAACTCTTGCCGCTCCTTTCATTGGGACAGAAAAACAACTTTTCCCAGTTTCAATAGATATTCGAAAAATCACGAAGCTCCTGGAAGTTTTTGCGCTTCAGCTCGAGAATTTGGATTCTCAAAGTCATAATTCCCGTTTTGATCTGACAAAAATAGGATTCGGACAAACAAAAAGAGAAAAAGGAGAACCCTACTCTTCCACAACATTGAGTTTGAATTTTATAACCGATAGAGAAAACTTGGTAGAATTTGTTCATTTTCTTCAAACGGGAGAACTGTCAGAGCGGCTAAAACAAGGAAAAGAACGAAAACAAATTCAGTTGGTAGACTATAAATTTTTAGAAGACAATCTTCTCCCTGTGGCACATATTGATTCTATCAAATCATCGGAACAAAAAGATGACGGCTTATTGAACACGCAAATACAACTTCGCCTCTTTTCCCAATAGAAACATGGCACCTGATGAAAGTCCTGAAAAAAACCTAAAAGACGCAATTCTCGGAGGAGAAGTCCCCCGAATGATTGAGTCTATGATGAAACTCTCTCTCGAGAGAGGAGCTTCCGATATCCACATCGAACCACACAAACACTTTGTACAGGTGCGATTACGTGTAGACGGTATTCTGCAAATATTAGTAGAATACCCCCTCAACCTTCACCCGGGAGTTATTTCTCGCGTGAAAATTATGTCCAATCTAAAAATTGATGAATCACGTCTTCCGCAAGATGGACGTATTACGACCTATATCGGAGAAACAGAAGTAGACATGCGTACTTCCACACTTCCCACTGTAAACGGAGAAAAAGTGGTAATGCGTGTGGTAGACAAATCTAAAAAGATTCCACAACTCGAAGAGCTTGGAATTGTAGGACGAAATCATGCGCGATTCATGAAAGCATTCGCCGACCCAAACGGAATTATTCTTACTTCCGGACCGACGGGATCAGGAAAAACAACGACATTGTATTCGGCGCTGAATTTTTTGAATTCAACCGAAAAAAACATCATGACTTTTGAGGATCCGATCGAGAACCAAATGGAAGGACTCAATCAAAGTCAGATGCGAACCGATATCGGGTATACATTTGCGAACGGACTTAGAACCGCCCTCCGTCAGGATCCCGACATCATCATGGTGGGAGAGATTCGTGACCGGGAGACCATTGATATTGCGATCGAAGCATCGCTTACCGGACACTTGGTGCTTTCCACCATCCATACTAACTCTGCCGTTGAAACCATCACCCGTATTCTTAACATGAAGATTCCTGACTTCTTGTTAACCGCTTCGGTCAACTTGATTATTGCCCAACGTCTGGCACGAAAACTATGCCCAAAATGCAAAGTACCGCTTGCACCCAGTACCGATGCACGTAAGAAAATTCAGGGCGCCTTTTCCGTTTTCTCTCCCTATGAAGGATTTGACGAAAGCATGCTCAACGATCCCATTTTTTACTCTCCCAATAAAGACGGGTGTGAAACGTGTGGAGGGCAAGGATACAAAGGACGTGTGGGAATTTATGAAGTGCTGTATATGAGTGAGAATATAAAAAAATCCATCTTGGCGAATTCTCCCTCTTTTGAAATACAAAAACTCGCTCAAAAAGAAGGAATGGTGACATTGGAACAAGATGGTTTAGTAAAGGCCATTAAGGGAGAAACCTCTCTTGAAGAGGTCTATAAACTTGTTAAAAATAATGAAGTAGGATGAACGACGAATATTCACCAAACAATCCCATCCCGCCAACGCAGGCACAAGAAGTTGAAGATAATTTCGATGAGATTATTTTGGATATTAAAAGCGAAGACAAGGCAACCGTAGAAGAAGTAACCAAAAAAAGAAAGATAACCAACTTATTGGATGTATATCATTTCATTAATGACTGGGTTATTGATCAATCCCCTGTAAAGCTCCAGGAAAAGCTTCTGTTTTTTCAGCTTTTGGGAGCAATACTGCAAGCAGGAATTTCCATCCCCGAAGCACTTCGAATGCTCGAGATACAAACCGCGAATCAAAAGATGAAACGAGTCATTAAAGATGTGCGACTTCTGATCGAAGATGGAGAAAGTTTAGCAGGGGCTATGCGCCGAAACAGTGATATATTTGATGAAGCAACCTGCTCAATTGTAGAAGCTGGTGAAAAATCAGGAAAATTGAATGAAGTTTTGAAAGAACTTGTCAACCAATACAACCGTCTTAGTTCTATTCAAAAGAAAGTAAAATCCGTTCTTACTTATCCAGTCATTGTATTGGTTGTAATGGTACTGCTAACAGTGGTAGTAGTTATCTTTGTCGTTCCGAAACTTATTGAACTTTTCGGGGACTTGGAAAGCCTGCCCGTTCCAACGAGAATTCTTGTGGGTGCGAGCGACTTGGTGCTTCATAAATGGCCCCTTCTGATAGGAGGAATGGGGGCGTTTATAAGCCTCTTCCTTGTATGGAAAAAATCCAGCTGGGGGAAACGTCAGTGGAGCAATTTTATCTTGCTTCTTCCTGTTGGAGGAAAAATGATGAAAGGCATGGTGTTGTCGCGTGTAACACGTATTTTTGGATTTCTTATTGCTTCCGGTGTTCCCATTATAGAAGGGATTAAAATCACAGCCAGCACCGCTAATAATCCCACGTACGAAGAGAAATTACTGCTCGCCTCAGATGATCTTTCGAAAGGAATCTCCATTGCGGAAAACCTGTCCGATAATGAAAAACTGTTTCCCAAAATGCTGATTAGCATGATCGCTATCGGAGAAAAAACGGCATCATTAGAAAAAATAATGATTCGTATCGCCGATTTCTACGAAGAAGAGTTAGACCGAAAAATCAGTATGCTCTCGAAACTTATGGAACCAATTATTCTTACGTTCATCGCTGGAGGTGCTGTTTTTATGATCTTGGCTATTTATCTGCCAATCTTGCAGATGAATGATCAGATGTTAGGGTAGAAGGGAGGGGGTATTGAGTATTGAGTATTGAGTATAAATATCAAATTCTCCCTCTGTCATCCTGAAGAGTATCTTGCAACGCAAGATGCGATTGAAGGATCTTCTTTCTAATAAAAATACATCAAATGAAGATTCTTTCCTTCGCTTCGCTCGAGGACAGGCTTCCTCAGAAAGACAGGATTTTATTGTTTCGTCTTCCCCCGCCGGCTTGGGGCTATGTCCTGAATTTGCTCTATATAACGCGGATTGAATAAATCATGGGGACGTAGCATTGCTACGCCCCTACAGAAAAATTTGTGGTCTCTCCAAGACGTAATACGTACTACGTAATACAACTTTGTATACCCCCAGTATACAAAAGGATGTTTCTATATCCTTTCTCTGTCATCCTGAAGAGCATCTTGCAACGCAAGATGCGATTGAAGGATCTTCTTTCTAATGAAGCTCCTCGGGCTTTTCATCCTTCGAAGTATTTCTACGGAGAACGGAACGCCCGAGGTATCTAATTATTTTACCCACCCTTCGTTCGCCATATGGCGAACTACGGCGGGTTTATCCGCCTTTGTACCGCGAAATCCGCCGTCTTGTCCGCCGAAGTCTTGACGAAGGTCGGAAGCAAATC
>JAIPGU010000051.1 GCA_021735575.1 Candidatus Altimarinota bacterium
GTTCTCATTGAAATTCGAAACCTTTTTCTCGTTTCTTCATACGTTAATCCCTCTTCTTTTTTTATCTCGAACACGCGAAGCCGATAATCTAAACTGTACATATCTGTATTATGCACTTTTATTTAGAAATAGCTATATTTACAAAATTAAAAATCAAGAATTAAAAACCCATCAGGGTTCCGATTCGTAGGGACGTAGCATTGCTACGTCTCTACGGGACAGAAAAACTTCTCATCTTAGCTTACGTTTTTTCGTTTGAGAACAACAACAACACTTTTTAAAAAAATAATGGCATCGAGCCTGAGACTCCAATTTTTGAGATAAAAAAGTTCGTACTGCATCTCTTCTTCAAAACTCAAACTCGATCGACCGTTTATTTGCGCAAATCCGGTCATTCCAGGTTTTATAGAAAGAATACGTCTGTCATCAGCGGCATATTGATCCACTTCTTCTTTTAGATGAGGTCTGGGGCCGATAAGACTCATCTCTCCACGAAGCACATTCCAAAGCTGAGGAAGCTCATCAAGCGACCATTTCCGCAGTACTTTCCCAAGATTGGTAACGCGAGGGTCATTCTCCATTTTAAAAAGGATTCCTCCTTTCCGTTGGTTTTTTGTGAGGAGTTTCTTTTTTTGCGCATCGGCGTCGGGAACCATGGTACGAAATTTCCAACAAGAAAATTTTCGCCCGTTTCTGCCAATTCGTGGAGAAGCATACAATATGGGAGCTTTGGGGCACTCTTTTTGCACTCTCCAAGCAATAATAGCAAATACCGGAGAAAGAAGTGCTAACGACAAAGTGGCTACAAAAAAATCACATCCGGATTTAATAACATATCCCCAGCCATCAAGACGTGTATTTTGTAGTGTTACAAGCGGAAAATCTCCAAGTGTAGAAATTTCCACCGCCGCCAAATCAAGTCCCAGCTCATCCGGAAAAAATCGGAATTTTATGTGATGTATGTGAGCTATTCGTACGAGTTTTGCTGTAATACGTTCAGTAGAATTTTCCGTTGCGACCAGTACTTCGTCAGGATGATGAGTTTCCAAAACTTTTTCAAAATTTTGAAAATCACCCAGTACTGGAATCCCCCACTGCGTTTTTTTTGAAACTTGTTTTTTCTCAAGCAGGAGTCCAATCACTTCAAATCGGGGTGATTGTTTGAGGAAAGCAACCGTTTGTTCCGCTATTTTGCCACTCCCAAGGATCAGTATTTTTATACGTCCCCATCCTGCTTTATTGCATTGAGTTCTTATCCATCTGAGCCCTACCCGTCCCGCACAAAGGAAAATAATTCCTGACAGCCACGCAACTCCAAAAATAAACCGAGAAAAAAAAGTGAATTTCAGAAAGAAGAAAACAACTAAAAGAAGCGCCATTCCAGAGGAAAAATTCCAGAAAATATGCCACATCTCATCCCCTATTTTTTCGTCAGCAGAGAATTTGTATCGGCCGTTTAGTGCCATAATTATCACGAGAAAGAGGGAAATACGAAAAGCGAACGTATAAAAAAGATCGAGCGGAAAAAGCGTGGTGGGAGCAGGAAGCCCGAAAATCCCAAACCATCGCATGCGCAAAAAATAAGCCAGAAGAAGCCCTAAGAAAATCATCGCTCCATCATTAATGATACGAGCAAGAGGAAATAAAAATTCAGACTTTTTCATTGTTGATATACTAATCAAGCGCCTTTCTTTTGCAAAATTTGACGGCGGAAAATTAAATTTTGTCATTCTTCTCCCTCGCACGAGAGAGAGGAGTTCCCCTGTTTTTGATAACTTTTATTGAATAAAAAATGTATTCAATAAGCCGAATTTTCTCTTTAAAACAAGAGAATAAGGAGAAATTCAAAATCCTTCATCTTTCATTTCTATTTCACTCCCAAATCTTTTCGTAGTGCATGAATATGACGAGCAGTAGCGGAATCTTTTCGTTTGAGATCAGAAATCTTTCGAATGCCGTGCATAATAGTTGTGTGGTTTTTCCCTCCGAAATCTCGCCCAATAGATTCATGACTCATACGCAACACATCACGGCAAAGCGTCCATGCAATTTGGCGAGGAAACACAATGCCCTGTTTTCGAGATTCACCCAAGAGTTCTGTCGCTGGCACTTGAAAGTATTCACTTACCGCCGTGATAATGTCGTCGGGAGATTTCGCATATCCCTTGCGAGCACCATCTGCTGTTTCCAAGTTATCGGACGGATTGAGTTTTCGAAAAATTTTGCTGACTGATTGCACGGTGGGGGAAAGTTGTCTCAGCTCTACCTCCGCTTGGATTTGATTGAGCAAATTTTCCATTTCTCGTAAAGAACGTCGTACATTGGCGGCTACGAATTCCTGCACATCCGATCCAAGCATCAGCCCGATATCTTTAGATTTTTCCTGAATAATGGCAAGCCTGGTTTCGTACCCTGGCATTTGTACATCGACCGTAAGTCCCCACCCCATACGTGACTGGAGACGATCTGATATTCCTTCCAGTTCTACCGGTGGTCTGTCCGCGGAAAAAATAATTTGTTTGTGGAACTCAAAGAGATCATTGAACGTGTTAAAGAGTTCTTCCTGTGTTTTTTCTTTTCCTTCAAAAAACTGCACATCATCAATAATAAGCGCATCAACACGCCGGTATTTTTTTCGCAAACCTTCCATTTGTCGTTCTCGAATCGCTTTCACAATCTCGTTTGTCAGTCGTTCTGCAGTAGTATATACCACTGTCGCATCCGCATTGCGTCGCATAATTTCATTAGCAGTGCCTTGAAGCAAATGCGTTTTCCCAAGTCCTACGCCTCCATAAATAAAGAGGGGGTTGTACTTTTTGGGTTCTCCTTTTTTCCCTTCCGCCACTGCCGCACAAGCTGAATGAGCAAGACGGTTTTCATCTCCCACCACGAAATTCCGAAGGGTGAACTTCGCATGTACGATACGCGATTCAAGCCCCTCGGCGATTTTCACATCTGGTCGATTCGGAAGTTTACGAGGCGCTTTTCGATCTTCAAAAACGGAAGGATTGGATGGAGGACCATCGGCAAGTGTTAAGTCCACATTAAAATACAACTTTTCAATTTCTGGTAGTACGCCTCTGAGGTTTGATAAAATAACCCCGTGGTATTTTGATTCAAGCCAATTTTTATTCATTTCCGTAGGACAGCTGACAAGCACCGCACCGCCAGAAATTTCGGCAATACGCACTTTTTTGAACCACGTATGAAATTCCATCCGCGATATTTTTTCGCTGAGTCGAACCAGAACCGCGTCCCATGCTTGAGTTTTATCCATTGATTCTGAATTAGTTTTTCCTCTTGTCATTCCGGCTCCCGTTCTCCGTAGGTTTACTCCGCCCGTCCTCCGCAGTAGCAGAACTACTGCTACGGAGGATGGAAAGGATGAATGCCCAGAATCAGGAGCGTTAAGATTATTTTTTAAGCGTTAGCGCTTATCTTCAGACAATTCCGTGTTAGGCGCTTAGAAACAAGATATTTTTTCATGGGACTCCGCAGAAGCTGGAGAATGGCGGGAAAAGATATAAGTTGAGTTTTAGTTTTAGTATGAACTTCCTGAAACATATTTTATCGAAAGATAAGTTCCCCCCGATCAGCTCCCACTCCAATAACCCTCACTGGAGCGTGTATAAGTTTTTCCAGTCCCTCAATATACTTCTTTGCGTTTTCTGGCAAGTCATTGAAAGATCTCACTTTTCCCAAATCCTCCTTCCACCCGGGGAAGGAAACATATTCTAAACGCAATTTATTGTTTGCTTTTCTCGTCGTTGGGACAGAAAAAAGTTCTGTATCATCCAAAAAATATCGGGTGGCAACTTTTATTTCTGAAATCCCCGAAAGCACGTCGAGCTTGGTAAGATTAATGGCATCAATCCCATTTGTTTCGACAGCATTTTTTACAACTACCGCATCAAACCAACCACATCGTCTAGGACGGCCTGTTGTGGCCCCGAATTCCGCGCCACGCTCTCGAATAGCATTTCCCATTTCATCCTCAAGTTCGGAAGGGAAAGGTCCTGATCCGACACGCGTAGTATATGCCTTCGTGATTCCGATAACACCGGTGATAGCACGAGGAGCAATCCCCAGACCAGTGGAAACTCCTCCCAGACAAATGGAACTGGAAGTAACAAACGGATACGTTCCATGATCTAAATCCAAGTGGAACCCTTGTGCTCCTTCAAAGAGTATCCTTTTTTTCTCGTGTATCGCATCTTGCAAAAATTTTCGAGTGTCACATAACAAAGGTTTTATTTTTTCCACAACGCTCATAATGCGTTCAAATTCCTTATGCGGATCGAGTGTAATTCCCAATGAATCACTATGAAAACGGCAGTTGTGTTCCAGTTTATCTTTGAGGAGTTCTCGATCCAACAAATCCTCGGTGCGAATACCGATACGAGATACTTTGTCCGTGTAAGCCGGTCCAATCCCACGACACGTAGTGCCTATTTTTTTGTCCCCTTTTCTCTGTTCTAATTCGGTATCAATACGTTTATGAAATTCAAAAATCATATGAGCTCTAAGCGAAAGCTTTACCCGATCAGAAACTTTGAATCCCGAAGTTTCCAAATTTTCTATCTCTTCTATGACTTCCAATGGATCCACAACGCATCCATTGCCAATGACCCCAATAGTACTTGGATGAAGCATCGCGGAAGGAAGTAAATGGAATATAACTTTCCGTCCGTTTGTGACAATCGTGTGTCCGGCATTTGCTCCTCCGGCATTACGACAAACTATATCAAATTCTCCGCTTATCGCATCAACGAGTTTTCCTTTCCCTTCATCTCCCCACTGTGTACCAATAATGGCAACATTATGTCCGAGATCATGCAAAAATTGCTTCATGAATGTGGAAAAAGTGGGGAAAAACAAGAGGGGTCAAACCGAGACAAAAAGTAAGGAATTTCAAGGGGGGTGTCAATGGAAAAAGTTAAAAAAACGAAAAGAGGAGAGGAGTATTTAGTATTGAGTATTGAGTATTGAGTATTGAGTATTGAGTATTGAGTATTGAGTATTGAGTAGAGCGTGTGGAATGGCGGATTTCCTGTAGGGACGCAGCATTGCTGCGTCTCTACAAAATACCATTTTTGTATACTCCCAGTATACAAAATCACAAAGGACTGCGAATAAAATTGTATACCTTCTCTACAAATGTTCGAAAATCATTGACAGTAGTCGGCATCCAAAAGTGAAAATACGTATGAAAGCGAGTAGAAAGTCCGTTTATTTTTTGTTTGAGAAGCGATCTCTCCTTTCGCGCTTGGTTTTCAGTGGCGGCAGTAAAAAGTCCAGTGCGCGCCAAAACGCCAAGCTGATTTCCTTTTTCTCGACACCATGCATCTTGGTTGTAATTCTGCGATATTTTGAGATTTTTTCCACATTGTTGGAATACTTGCGTACAAATATCTTGAAGACACTGATCATGTTTTCGTATTTCAAGAACTCCCAGCTCGGCAATTGCATTTGGGTCTAGCACGTTGTCATGATATATGGCATTCAGTATTTCGGTTTGAAATAGCTCTACTTCCGTACGAAGCGCATCAAGCGCCAAAAATTCAAAAAAACGAAATTGATTGCAACGTGGATCGTCTTTGAAATTCGGGATTTGATCGAATCTTGGACACACAACTCCCGTTTCAAAAATGTTATTTTCTTGGGCGAATACTTCTCCGACAAAAAGAAGAAAAACGAAGAGAGGCAAAAAACGTCGCATGGAGCGATTGTAAAAGAAGAAAAGAAGATGAGCAACTGGAAGCGGATAGATAGGTAGATAGAAGAGAGTTTTTATCCGCCTACGCAGAAAACCCCGAGCGCTCGCCGTCGCGTAGCCGCTATGGCGAACGAAGGCTGGATAAAATAATTAGATACCTTGGGCGTATAGCCAACAAACATAAAATGTCATATCCTTCGCTTTCTCCTTGTCATCTCGACTGAACCCCGCAAAGCGGGGTGAATGGAGAGATCTCTTGCATTTTTTAAGGGATTCCTCCGCTTCGGTCGGAATGACAATGTGTGTCATTTT
>JAIPGU010000004.1 GCA_021735575.1 Candidatus Altimarinota bacterium
CCCGCCACGGCGCGCAGGCACGGCGGGCAAGGCTTCGAAATAAGTATTTTAAATGCATGAAGCGGAAGATTCTTCCCCCGTTAAATAGTCCCGACAAAGTCGGGACCCCCGTTTTAGCGGGGATTTAACGGGGTCCCTGGCCTGCCTGCCCTGTCGATCTAGGCCAGGGCTCGGCTGAGGGCAGGCAGAAAGACAAAATTAAATATCATTTTATTTTTCCTTCATTCTATGACTTTTTATTGTACCTTTACTATATATGGCGAACCAATTATAAAATTACACAAATGAAAGAATATTCCTTCGGTATTGTCATCTCGACCGAGTCCCGCCAAGGCGGGGCGAGTGGAGAGATCTCTTGCATTTTTTAAGGGATTCCTCCGCTCCAGTCGGAATGACAAAGACTGTGTTATTTTATAATTGTTCGGTTATAAATTGAACTGGCAGAAAATCTAGTTTTTCTTTTTTCGTGAGAATAAATTTCGCACCTTCTGTCCTAATCCGGCAGAAGGATTTTCTTCCTGGAGATTTATTCGAAATTGAGGATTTTGGGGCTCCCCGTCATGTTCGCTTTCTTCCTCATCGTCATGATATCTTGTTACATCAAGAGGATCTTGACCTATACCTTCATCTTCTCCTCCTTCGAAAAGAAAGTCGGTGGTCTCTTCCCGTATTGGGGAAGTTTCACTCTCCTCACTTCTCTCGTCATGGTACGGTGCTGACTCATGAAGCGATTCGTCGAGCTTGGATTTCCAAATTAGATTTTTCACGTTTTCGTATATATTTTTTATTTCTGGATCGTTGAAAAACCATTCGTGGATTTTCTCTTTCATTTTTCTTTTTTGACCAAAGCCTACAAGTTTTGCCGCTTCTTCCTGGATTTCTTTTATGAATGCTTTGAAATCGAAGGGGAAGGAGTCCTTCTTGAAAATATTGTCTACTGCTTCTTCCGCTGCAGTCGTGTATTTGAGCTGCCTGTAATGTGTTGGTATCATACTTTCCATTTTTGCTTTTAACTCCTCTTTCCAGGATTGCATTGCTTCTATTTCTGCGGTTCCATCGTCTTCGGACGAGTCTGAAGCGTCATGGCTCGGTTCATCACTCCCACTCCCTTCGGACGATGGTGAGGTCGAATCCGATTCTCCCCTTCCTTCTTCCTTCTCCCCTTCCACTTTCCGAATTTCTCCGCCGACATACTCGAATTCATGTCGGTTGTCTAATGTGATGGTCTCATCACCACCTACTTCTAGACCTTCGATTGATACCCAAGATTCTTGGAGCAGGAGATAAACCTCTACAAGATTTGGGAAAGAACCATCTTTTCCTAAATTCACCGGGGAAATAAGCATTGGGGCACTGAGAAATTTAACTCCTTCTCCCGTAAATGTGGAAGGTATTTCTGCTAGTTGTGTACTCAATCCTATAATTTGCCCTTCCGTAACATTAATCCACTGGAAGATGCTATCCCTCTCATCCATTTCATCCATTTTTTCCAAAAGGTCCTCTACGCCTGGTTCGTTGCCACCAAGACACATTTTAATCGCGTCGGAAAGTTGCTTATTCCAGAGACCGTTATACGTACCAAACGACTTATTTTCCTCATCAAATTTACTAACCCATTCAGGATGTTCTTCCTTGAGTTTTCTGAGATTCTCCCATGCTTTTGCCTTTTGGTCAGTTTCTGGAGTATCTTCTGAAGGTGTTGCAGGATTAGCAGGGGCTTCTGCATTTCCTCTTTCACTCCGGGAATCCGGAACGACGAAAGGAGGGGGGAGTTCATCACCAGAAGATTCAATATCTCCGTCCGCAGATTCACTCGTTGAATCCTTCTGTCCATCGTCACTTTCAGTGCTTTCACCGTGGGGTTGCTCATCTGTGACAGCTTCATCTCCTGATTCACTTGTTTCTGTAGTTGCTCCTTCTTCTTCCGTATTTCCAACAACATCATCTACATCTGATGTTGTACTGGCTGCTTCTTCTCTTATTTTTTCTTCTCCCGAATAAGCTCGTATTTTTTCGAGTGCGAGATCAGACCAAGAATAAGGAGAAATGGTGTCAGCAATTTTGTCTCTTGCGGTTTGAATTTCTTTTCCCAGTGTTTCGGGCAATTTCATATTTGCGATGATTTCGTCCAATTCTGTTTGGAGTTCTGTCACTTCATCTTCATCGTGTATGCCATCTTCTTTTGTATTCGTCCACACTCTGCGTACAGAACTTTGGCGAAGTACTTTGGTGGGTGATTCTCCTGCTTCTGTTTCTGTAGTCGGTAAAATTGTTCCCCATTCGGAATGAGTTTCAATCGCTTCCATATCGGTTTCAAAAGAAGCATTTTGCATTTGCGCCTCGTCTCCGATGACAGAAGTGTTGTGTCTCGTGATGTCCTCATTGTTTAAGAGAGTGACACGCATCAACGCCTTCCCTGAGTCATCTATCTCTCGGGAAGCCATGTGTCCTTGTCCATCGAGCGTAGCAAATCCACGGATACTTCCGTTTCCGTTGCGGATGGCCCATATTTTTTTGAGTCCGGCAGGGACGCTCGAAAGATATTCAATTTTTCCGTCTTTCTTTTGAAACAGACGGACAGATCCTTCTGTTTTTCCCACGGTAAAAATAAATCCTTGCTTATTGATCCACTCTTTTAGGTCGGAGTCGTTTGGATCACACTCTAAATGATCATTAATGCTTCCCTTTTCCGCATTTTGAATGATTTCATTAGAAAGTTGCACGGATTGAGGTTTTCCTCTTTCGTCTTCTTTGGGAATGTTAAAAATACTTCCTAGTTCAGGCAGTCCGTCTCCGAACGCAGAAAGACTTAATTCATCCTGTTCTTCAGGGGCGCTGACTTGTTTCGCTTCCCCATAAATACGAAAGAGTTTTTTATAAAACTCCTCTGTATTCGGAAACGTGCCATTTCCGTTTGGATCTTCTTCTGTCGGAACGATCATAAGTATCGTTCGGAGAACTTGATCTATGGCTTGCGCTTTATCTCCTTCATCTCCTCCAGGTTTCATACGGTCGAATGCGTCTCCAACGATTTGTTTTAATTGTTCATTCTTTTGTTCCACTGTTTCCCAAAAAGTGGGAATTGATTCCAAAGTTTCCAGAGTAGTTTCACCTTCCTCTGGTGTTGGAGGAGAGTCTTCCGGTACTGCGTCCGGTACAATTTCTTCTTGCATTTCATTGAACACTACTCGTCCGCGTACCCCACGCAGAGGCTCAATAACATCCCCCAAACCGAAACCGAAATGTGATAGAAATTTCATTATTTCCTTTTTAATGATTTTTTAATTTTTGTCAACCTTTTTTTAGGTTCTTCTCCTTATCATACCATATTTTCATCAAAAATGCAAATCAAAGTCTTGACTTTTCCCTGGTTTCTCTCAAAATGCGCCCAAATTAATTTGGAGTTTTTCCTTACAAAATTCAATTCATGGCAGAGAAAGCACCCGTTATCGTCAAAGTTTCCGGTCCTTTGGTTGTGGCCGAAAATATGCACCAAGCACAAATGTACGAAGTGGTTCGTGTCGGAGAAGAAGGACTTATCGGAGAGGTGATTCGTTTGGAAGACGGTTTGGCTTCGATTCAGGTGTACGAAGAAACCGCTGGAATCGGACCTGGTGAACCAGTACAAACGACGGGACAGACATTATCTGTGGAACTTGGTCCGGGACTGCTTGAGACGATTTATGACGGAATCCAACGTCCTTTGCGCATTTTGGAAGAGAAAACAGGACACTTTCTCGCTCGCGGGGTGACTGCTACTGGACTTGATCAAGAGAGAAAATGGGATTTTGTAGCGGTAGCGGGAACTGGAGACACGGTATCAGAAGGAGATATACTCGGAACGGTGCAGGAAACCTCGCTCATTGAACACAGGGTACTCGTACCGGTGGGCGTCAAAAAAGCAAAAGTTGAATCCATCAAGAGTGGAAAATTTAATGTTACAGAAAACGTCGCCGTACTCAACGCCGACGGAAAAAAGAAGGATGTCGCTATGAGACAGTTCTGGCCTATTCGAAACGCTCGTCCGGTGCAGTCGAAGCGTCTTCCAGAGGAACTCTTGAAAACTGGTGGACGATCCATTGATATGTTCTTTCCGCTTGCCAAAGGCGGAGCAGGATGTATCCCCGGACCGTTTGGAGCGGGAAAGACCGTGACCCAACAGACACTTGCCAAGTACTGCGATGCGGAAGTGATTGTCTATATTGGATGTGGAGAACGTGGAAATGAGATGACGGAGGTATTGAATGAATTTCCGCACCTCACCGACCCAAATACCGGCGAGCCGCTCATGCGTCGAACCGTGATGATCGCCAATACTTCCAACATGCCGGTAGCCGCGCGTGAAGCGTCAGTCTACACCGGAATTACGATTGCCGAATACTACCGCGACATGGGATATCATGTGGCGCTTATGGCAGACTCGACGTCTCGTTGGGCAGAAGCCATGCGTGAAATTTCCGGACGTCTGGAAGAGATGCCAGGGGAAGAAGGATATCCGGCGTACTTGGGATCAAAAACCGCTGAGTTCTACGAACGAGCTGGATCGGTTAATTGTTTGGGATCGGGCGATCGAAAAGGAACGTTGACTGTGATCGGAGCCGTGTCGCCTCCAGGAGGAGATTTGTCGGAACCGGTGAGTCAAAATACGCTTCGTGTGACCAAGACATTCTGGGGACTAGACTCAAAACTCGCGTACCAACGGCACTTTCCGGCGATTAACTGGCTCAAAAGTTACTCGCTCTATCTTCCAAATCTTGAGAAATTTATGAAAGAAAATGTTGCACAAGACTACTGGGATGTGCGGGGGCAAGCGATGTCGCTCCTTCAGGAAGAATCAAAACTCGAAGAAATCGTGAAATTGGTCGGACCGGACGCATTGTCTATTCGGGAAAAATTGGTGCTTTTTACTGCTAAATCCATCAGGGAAGACTTTTTGTACCAGGATTCTTTCAGTGAAACTGATGCCTACACCGTGCCTCAAAAACAATATCAAATGCTAAAAACTATTGTGACGTTTTTCAATGAGGCTGTGAAATTATCGGATCGAGACGAGTTTGATTTTGCGAAAATTGAAGCATTGCCCTGTGTGCAAAAAGTAGCGAAAGTAAAAGAGCTCAATGTTACAGAAGAAGGGAGCGTTTCTGCCTTTGAGGATGTACGAAAAGAAATCCAGAAAGAAGTCGGAGCATTGTAGTCAATTACGAATTAGGGCGAAACAACTATAAGATAACAGGAAAAATTCTCTTGTATTGTCATCGCGAGCGGAGCGCGGCGATCTCATCCTTGTACAAAAGAGATTGCCACGTCCCGACAAGTCGGGACTCGCAATGACAATGTGTGTCATTTTAAATTTGGTTCGCTGTACAAATTAAAAATTACAAATTAAAAAGCGCGGAAACGCGCTTTTTTTAAAAAAGTATTGTCCAAATTTAATTTCAGTTTTAAACTTCACCGTAAGTTCACTTTTCTTGTTTCAAGACCCCAATGAAAAAGAAAATGCTCCAGGCACTTCGTCGAGAAATTCCGTTTTTCTTGTTTTTTGGAGCGGTCACAGGGGGGGTCGCTTTTTTGTATGGCAACGTGGAACTCGCTATGTGGCTTGGATTTGGGTTCGCCGCGTATTCGGCTATTGGAAATGACTCGATTCAAAGTTTGGGGACGTTTCTGAGTTCCAATAGAAAAGTGCCGTGGTGGGCACTGTGGCTTTTTATTGGAGGGATATTTTTAGCGACGGTGACATATGGATGGCTCACGCATAATGGGGGTGTGGATTTTGAGCGTCTTGAGAAGATTCCGTATCCGGAAGAGTTTACTTTTATTCAGGTTTTTGCCCCATTGGTGTTAGTCCTTTTGACGCGCTTTAAGATTCCGGTGAGTACAACCTTTTTGATTCTTTCCGTATTTGCCACGAGCAAAACTATCGAGTCTATGCTTTCGAAGACGTTTATGGGGTACGTGATTGCCATGGTGGTTTCGCTTCTTATTTGGTGGGCAACTGTTCGCTATTGCAATGGTTTTTTTACAAAACCGCTCTCTTCTGCCGCACAAAAAAAGTGGCGGATCGGGCAATGGCTTACAACAGCATTTTTGTGGATTACGTGGCTGATGCAAGACACGGCGAACATTGCGGTGTTTTTACCACGCACACTTTCGGGAGGGCAATTCCTCGGATTTGCCCTGACTGCTTTTCTCATTATCGGACTGATTTTCTTTTTCCGAGGGGGACGGATTCAGGAGATTGTCACCGAAAAACGCGATGTTATGGAAGTGCGCGCAGCAACGATGATTGATCTGGTGTTTGCGTTTATTTTGCTCTTCTTTAAGGAACTCAATACTATCCCGATGTCCACGACATGGGTGTTTCTGGGACTACTCGCGGGACGCGAGATCATTCTCTGCCACATGCTCGAAAAAGATTCTCAGTACAAAAAGACATTTTTACTCGTCGGAAAAGATATTATGCTCGCCTCCATCGGACTCTTGATCTCTGTGGGATTGGCGATGATTGGGAAGATGTAGAGGTAATGAAGAATCCACCCCATGAAATCCTGCGGAGCAGGAATCCGCCATAGCGGATTATTTCACGGGGTAAAGAGTGTAGAATAGAAAATAGAAAATAGAAAAAGAGGAAAGGGTGTTTTTGGCATATAAAATGTATACTCCCAGTATACAAATAATTTGTAGGGACAGGTTTCAAACCTGTCCCTACGTGAGGACTTCAGAGAGAGGGGTGCATTCCGGCGAAGAGTGAGGCGTATGCGTGAATCCATTGAACATGGGTTTCCACGAAAACGACTAATTCTTCCTCCGGAAAGAGGGAAACGAGCTTTTCCCAAGCAGTTTCCCAATCCTGGTCTTGGTTTTCGACCATGCGTATGAGTTGCTCGGGGTCATTCATTATTTCCTCCTTTCAAGGATTTTTTTGGTTGTTACTTGTGAATAGAAGGTTTCTCGGTAGTCGTAGTATGCCGCCCATTCCAGTTCCCCGAATGAGTAGTGCCACCATTCGCCCCAGTAGGGAGCAAATCCGGCTTGCACCATGGCATCCAAAAGGAGAAGGCGGTTGTCTTTTTGTGTGGAAGTGAGATTTTTCGCTTTCCACGACAGCTCCACAGGATTTGAGAAGGCATAGATGACAGTTCCCATATCCAGATTTTGGCTGTTTTCGAGATTGTAGATGGTCACGTCTACGACCCCTCCAGTCGGATGACCGGCGAGGTGAGGAACTGCCGTGAGTTGGTGCGCAGACTCGAAGAGTTCTTCTTCGTTTGCGAAAATGCGTCCACTCTCCCGCAAAACGGTCAGTTTTTCCTCGAACCGTTTTTCCTGAATTTCAAGCGGGCGGTAGCCCTCACAGAGTTTCAGGCGGAGAGACGGATATTTGCTCGCGATAAATCCCGCGGCAAGCGCGAGTTTCATGGTGACTTGCTCCCGCAGAAGCCAGACGATGTCCGGATAGTCGGGATATAATTTTCCGGCTTTTTGCGCTTCGTCTCCCAGGAGAATGAGATTTGAGAACGCATCTCCCATGACGAATGGTTCTCCATTTTCGCACTGCCGAATATCAAGCAATGCCTTGTAGGGAACCACTTTGATATCAGGCATTTTTTCTTCCTTCCTGGGTTTGATGATGGCTTCCGGTGCGCCTACACCTTCGGTGATGTGGTAGATGCCACGTCCGATTTGTTTGATCTGATGTTCGTTGAGCATGAGATGAGTCCTTTGTGTTTAGCTTCCCTTTGAAAGGGGAACTGCCTCAGGTGGGGAGGGGTTTTTGAGAATGATTTATCTTTCAAACCCCCTGTAATCCCCCTTACAAAGGGGGACGCGATTTTTCTCTCTGAAGTCGTAAAAGAACTTTGTTTGGGTACAGCAAAAGCTGTCCCATCCAAAAGAGCCCTCCTTATGAGAGGAGGGAACTGCATTGAATTTTTTAAAATTTACTCAATACATATCTCTCCCCTCGTGAGGGTTTGATGTGTGATGATGAGCTAAACGATCGAGAATAAATCGATATCCTTGAAAACTTCCAGTCAGAAATTTAGAAATACGAGCAATGGTGGTCGAACTCATGCCAGTTTTTTTCTCGATTTCGACATATGATATTTTTTTATCGAGCATCTGAGCTACTTCTAGTCGTCGGGAGAACTCCTCGATTTCTGTTTCTGTCAAAAGATCACGAAAGAATCTCCGCGCCTCGTCTTGATTTTCAAGAGACAGAATTGCGCGGTAGAGATTTTTTGTTCTTTGGGGCAATGTTTTTTGCATTTCGAATTCACTTTACTTAGCTAAAGTATTCTGTCAAACTTTTTTCGGAGAATTTTTTGAAGGGGCGGATATATCCGCCCCCTACTGGTAGGGACAGGTCGCGACCTGTCCCTACGGGAACAGAAATGACAAAACAAAAAAATTTTACTAAAATTATCAAGAATGAAGAAATACAACCCCGCTCGTAATTGTTCTTGCGATACTGATAATTGTTCTTCAAACAAAAGTCAGAGTAAAAATGGCAAAAAGATGCTTGGGGTAAACACTGCTTGCCCCTCCGGATTTCCGGAATTCAGTCCTGCCGAGGAGCGGGTGAGGCAGACATGGATGCGGGTGATTCGCGAGGTGTTTGAACAAAACGGATTTTTGCCGATTGAAACCCCTTTAGTTGAGCGAGAGGAGAATCTCGTCGCGAAAGGAGGCAATCCCAAAGAAATTTATGTCCTGAAGAGACTCCACGATGATGATGATAAATCGCATTCGGGTAATGCTGTGCGATTTGATCACACGGTGCCGTTGGCGCTCTATGTGGCAAGGCATTTTAATGAACTTGCGTTTCCATTTCGCCGGTATGTCATAGGTCCTGTGATGCGCGGAGAGCGCGCGCAAAAGGGGCGGTTTCGGCAATTTGATCAGTGCGACATTGACGTGATCGGGATGGAACATCTCTCGCTGTTAAACGACGCGCTCATGCCCGCGATTATTATTCAGATTTTTGAGAAACTTCAGATTGGGGATTTTAAAGTGAGAATAAATAATAGAAAGCTTTTGGTAGGAATCGCTAAGACTGTAGGGGTGGACGAAAATGAATTTATACGAATTTTAGATGAACAGGAAAAGGTAGGGAAAGAAAAATCGATTGAGAGGATGAAAGAGTTACGTAGTGGTGGTAATACGTCAATAAATCCAGATGCATTAGAAAAATGGATGGAATTTAGAAGGAATATTGGAGAAATAGACAAAGAAGCTAACGATGGAAATTTTAAGTCCTATTTTTTGAAACTTAAGGAATTAAAGGGAATTGATCCAGTGTATGACCAAGGAGTTCAGGAGTTAGAACAAGTTTTTGAAGCGTTGTCTTCTATGGGGGTTGATAAGAAAAAATATCGTCCAGATATTAATATCGCTCGCGGTCTCGACTACTACACGGGAACGGTGTTTGAAACCGTGCTTTTGGATAACCGCATTTCCGGATCGATTTGCGCAGGAGGTCGCTATGACGACTTGGCGGAGATTTTTACCGGAAAAAAACTCCCAGGAGTGGGGATTTCGATTGGTCTAACGCGTTTACTGTCCCAGCTTTTTGAAGCAAAAATTCTGCAACCAGACCGCAGTTCACCGACTGAAGTGCTCGTGATTGCGACCGAAGACAAATATATTTCTCAGTCATTGGAACTGGCGACAGAGATTCGAGGGATGGGATTTGCCACGGAAAACTATCTGGAAGGAAAAAAGCTCGACAAACAATTCTCTTATGCCGATAAACTCGGGATTCCGGCGTGTGTGGTATTGGGAGAAAACGAAGTAAAAAATGGGACGGTGCAGGTGAAGGATATGAGGAAAAAAAAGCAGGAAGAAGTGAAAGCAAAGGATTTAGAAAGTGCATTAAAAAAAGTATTGTAAGATTCTTGAGGGAGAAAAAAAGATGAAACGTTCCGAAGCAGGTCAGGAGACCTGCTCCGACTATGGGGAGGTATTCTAAAGAAGTTTCCTTCTGAAATGTTTCGAAGCATATGAAAACATATGCTCCGACTCTAAAAAAGCTCGTCTTTCTGATCCGCCGCGGCGGAGAAGAATCTTCGTTATATATCCTCTCTATTTTCTATATTGAAGATCCTTCGTGCTTCGCACTCAGGAAGACATAGAAAATGTATACTGGGGGTATACAAAGTGATCTCTCTCGGTTGACAGAGGGGGAATTCTGCGTATTTTCCGCGTCTCTATGCTTGATTTTTAGAATCTGGAGTTTAGACATACATATAGCTGAACAACTATAATAATGACACGAAAAATCCCTTTGTATTGTTATCGCGAGGAGTTCCGCGTATGCGGAACAACGTGGCGATCTCATGCTTGTACAAAAGAGATTGCCACGTCCCATGAAATAATATTTCACGGGACTCGCAATGACCAATGGGTGTCATTTTAAACTTGGTTCACTGTGCATGGCTAAAAAATGCTTATTTATACAATGCTTTTGCCTTGTGATCTTGTAGTCTCGTGATCTTGTAATCTATTCATTTTTATGGTATAATAAGGAGAATGAAGAAAAAAAATTGGAGAAATATATGGCTCAAAAAGAAACCGGCATTTTTTACGTGGCGTAATACAGAGATTTTCGCTGGATCGTTGCTTCTTTTTGCGATTGTTTTCCGTTTCTTCGCCGGAGGAGAGGCACCGGAAGAAGTCGCAGAAATCCGCCAGAAAGAAACAGAAATTATTGTTTTTGGAACATGGGTACCGGACGCGGAACGTGAGATTTTGGCGACGTTGGAGTCTTCCGGAGATGTGGACATAAAAGCGGACATTGCGGGAACCATGGCTCAGGTTCTGGTGAATATTGGGGATAGAGTGTCTAAAAATCAGTTTTTGGCTCGCTTTCAGTTGGAAGATGACTCAACGCAGGCAACCTATGAAAACGCACTTCGGAATTTGGAAGCGGTGCGAATGTCGGGGATCAATACTGTCCGTTCGGCGGAAATAACCCTCGAAACGGCGGAACGAGAGTTGGAACAAACACGTCTGACTCAAGAACAGACAAAAAAACAGGTGTTTGAGAAATTAAGGACTCAATCTGTTAATTCCGAAACGACTGCTTCCAATGCGCTTGATTGGGCTGACAGAATATTGGGAGCTTCGGAAAAGTTTCAATTTCGGCAAGATGCCAATGACGTGACACGTCAGCACATTGGATCGAACAATACGGTCAAAAGACAAGAGTTAAAAAATACGGTTCGATTGTTGGTTTCCGAGAAAAAAACGCTTTCTATGATTCCTTCTTTTCGACCAACGGATGAAGATTATTTTCATTTTGCAGAAGAGCGTTTGGATTTTTTACGATCGATGCAAACTATTGTCCGTGAAATAGATAGCCTCATTCGCCAAACGCATCTTTCTTCTACGAAGTTTACAGAAACAGATAGATCTACTTTTCAAACAGAGGCGGAAAATTTTTCGAGCGGTATGGACGCAGCTATATTATCTTTGGAGTCACAATTTGAAACGGCAAAAACACAGGAACAGAGTAAAGAGCTGTCCATTTTGACTTCCGAGAATAAAGTGGAGAATGCGCGTGCAGCTCTCGAATTGGCGAAAGTAACTTCGGCATCTCAAATCGCAACTGCCGAAAATACGCTTCGTTCTGCTCGCACAGGGCAGGCGGATTTGGAAATTCGCGCTCCGTTTTCCGGAAAGGTAACCGACAAAAAAGTTTCGGCGTTTCAACAAGTGCAATCGGGCGATACGCTTTTTTCTCTTGTCGCTGGGGAAATAACACCTCGCGTGACGGCGTACGTAACGTCTGATGAGTTACAACGCATTGAATCATCAGAAGAAATTCAAATAAAATTTCCCAATGACGGTATTGTGACAGTTCGCATTCCTAATCTTAGTTCAAAAACAGATCCAGGAAGCCAAAAGATAAGAGTTGAGTTTCCGTTGGATGAGTTTCCTCCCAATACTTTAGTTGGAAGTTTTGCGCGTTTGATTCTCCCATCGGTAAAAAATGGAAACAGACGTTTATTGCCTATTTCGGCGGTATCATTTGAACCCGATGGCGCGGAAGTATTGATTTTGAATGAGAAGCATATCGCCGAAAGGAGAAAGGTGGAGTATCGCCGTATTTTGGGGGACGGTATTGAAATATCGGGGGGGCTTGAATCCGGAGACCGGGTGGTTCGATATAGGTCGAGGGTTCATGCGGGGGAGAAGATCAAATATCAATCTTCAATGAACAATGATCAATGAGTCAAAAATTTTATAATTTTTAATTTTGTAATTTTAAAATAATTTCTCAATACCCTCATTTTGAAACATTAAAAAATTAAAACATTATTTAAAAATTTAAAATTCGAAATTAAAAATTCTTTCGTACATATAAAAGAATGAAAAATAAAAATAAAATCCAGCAAAACGAAAGCACTTCTCTGGGACGAATCTGGACGCTCCTGATTGATCGTTTCAAGGTAACGACACTGATTGTTCTTTTTATTTTTGTGTATGGGATCCGTTCTTTTGTGGCGCTTCCGAGAGAAGTGACCCCGCAGATAGAAATTCCGGCGGCGTCTATTACCACCGTTTGGCCGGGGGCGAGTCCCGGAGATATGGAGAAGCTTGTTACCGGTAAAATTGAAAAAGAAATCAAATCGCTTGAAAACGTTGAGGAATATACGTCAGTGTCTCTTTCGGGAGTATCGGTTGTCAGTATCGAGTTTGATATTGATTCTGACATGACGGATAACATGCAGAAATTGAGAGAGAAGCTTGATACTGCTGAAAATGATTTACCGGCTTCACTTCCCGATGATCCGGATCTGCGTGAGGCGAGTTTTTCCGATATTCCTATTGTATCGCTCACGCTTTCGGGAGATTTTTCGTGGTCGGAGTTGAAACAATTTGCTGAAACGTTGGAAGACGAATTCGAATCGGTTCCCAAAGTAAAAGAAGCGTCCGTCAAAGGAGCGCCGGAAGACGAAGTTCATATTCTTCTTGATCCGATAGCGCTTCAAGCTCATAGGGTCGGAGTTGATGAGGTAATTTCTGCGATTAGAGCTTCTCACAGAGATATGCCACTTGGACAGGTCGCTATTTCCGGACAAAAAGTAGAAGTTACGGTTCGTTCAGAACTTGAAACCGCCTCTGAATTTATGGAGGTTCCGATAAAACTTCGCGATGGGACTCTTTTGAAATTGGGAGATTTCGCAGAAGTCAGGCGGGAATTTGAAAAATTTGAAGTGGAAACCTATTTTACGACGAGAGATTCATCGCAACCGGCGGTATTGATTGATGTTATAAAATCCGCTTCCAAAGGAAATGTGATCACGATGGTCAGCGAGGTTTTGGCTCGGGTGGAGCATCTGAAACTTACTGGGGCGATTCCCCGGAGTTTGCACACGGACGTAACGTACAACAGAGCTGATGATATAAAGGAGAGTCTGAATACACTGACTCATAGTGGTTTGCAAACCCTGATTTTAATCGCCTTTGTTATGTTTTTGGCGTTGGGATGGAGAGAATCGGCTTTGGCTTCTTTGTCTATTCCGCTGTCCCTTTTGGGAGCGATAATTTTTCTCTATGTGAGAGGGGACACTTTTAATGGAATATCGTTGTTTGCGCTTGTGATTTCGGTGGGACTTTTGGTAGATAATTCAATTATTGTGACGGAAGGAATCAGTTCCGGAATTCACGATGAAAAGAAATCACCTCGGGATGCCGCTCTTTCGACTATAAGAACATTTCGTTGGCCTATCATTACCGGAACGCTCACGACCATGTTCGCTTTTTTGCCGATGCTCTTTTTTGTAAGCGGTGTGAGCGGACAATATATTTCGATTTTGCCGATTACTGTTATTACGGTACTTGTGGTTGCGCTTTTTGTTTCTTTGTGGCTTTTGCCGGCACTTGGAACTCATTTTTTCAAAATCTTCCCACCGAAACTTCACAGAGAATCAAAAACATTACATCGCGTGCAAGAATGGTACGAAAAACAGATGAAACGCATTCTTGCGAGTCCTAAGAAAATAAAAACAACATTGGGACTTTCTCTCCTTGCATTTTTGTCTTCGATAGGACTTGTTTTGTTTCGATTGGTGCCGATTGAGGTATTTCCTTCTTCCGACCAAACTTTTTTTGCGGTAGAGCTTGAATTGCCAAAAGGATCGCGTTTGGAAGAGACACGGAAAATAGTCGAACCGGTAGAACAAGCTTTTGCAAAATTTTTTATTCCTCGAGAGGATGGGGAAATATGGCTTAAAAATATTGTGTTCACCGTGGGACAGAAATCCAGCGCGGTAACTGATTTTGACGATGTAGCACGACTCAGTGAAGAAAATGTGTTGGGGATTTCAATCAATCTTACTGAGAAAGAAGCGCGAGAAACACCGTCCTATAATATTGTGCCGGTGATGAGAAAAACTTTGGAGGAGGTAGTGCCTTCCCATGTGGAAATACGTTTTTCCGAACTGCAAGGAGGACCACCTACCGGCGCTCCAATTGAAATTCGTATTTTAGGGGAAAACTTGGGACGATTGGAAGAGATGGCAGAAGTGTTGCAGTTGCAATTGAAAGAAATGCCTCATACCGAAAACGTGCGCGATTCTCGCGCTGATCGTGTGACTCAATTAACGTGGCGATTTGACCGTGATATTTTGATGCGTTTCGGACTTACCCCCGCGCAGATACTGGAAACATTGCGCTCGGCGGTGAATGGCACGACGGTTGTGCGTTTAACCGAAGGAGATAAAGAAGTGGATGTTGACGTGCGCATCGATTGGGAAGGAGATAAAAAATGGGATGATCCGCAGTCGCTCGAGTATCTCAATACTATTCCGCTTCTTACTCCTTCCGGATCATTTGTGACGCTTTCGCAAGTCGCTTTTCCGGAGATTTCTTCGGAACTTTCTTCCGTGCAGCACCGCAACGGACTTCGCACGATATTTGTGCGGTCAGACACGGAGAAGGGATATCCAGCTTCCAAAATGGAACCGGACATAAAAGAGGCGATTGGAAATCTAAGCCTTCGTCCGGGTGAAATTGTGGAAATAGGAGGAGAAAACGAGGAAGGAAGAAAGCTTATGCGAGAAATGGGGGAATCAATGCTTTTTGCATTGTTATTGATCTTCTTAGTATTGGTGTGGCAATTTAATTCTTTTACACAACCGTTGGCGATTTTGGTGCTGATTCCTCTTTCTTTAACGGCTGTGTTTTTTGGTTTTTGGCTGACGCAAATGACCATTTCATTTCCGACTATGATTGGGATAGTGTCTTTGGCGGGGATTATCGTCAATGATGCTATCGTGCTTATAGACCGTATTAATCAAAATATTGCCTCCGGTATGGAACACATACAGGCTTCTATTATTGCGGGGAAAGAGCGAATGCAGCCGATTTTTTTGACGTCCCTGACAACCGTAGTAGGGATGCTTCCTTTATCGCTTTCCGATGAAGTGTGGGGAGGACTTGGTTTTGCCATTGTGTATGGAATGGCGTTCTCAACCGTTTTGACGCTTTTACTTACGCCTTGCTTTCTTGCGGTGTTACATCGAAAGGCGTAGGAGGGAACTTGTTTTTGTATACTGGGAGTATACGCGTCGTCGATAACTTCATTGCCTTTATTCTTCGCTTATAACGAAGAATAAAGCTTATTTCATTATCTCCTCCTTTCCCCACGAAATTTACGATTCCGCAGAGACCCCATTTTATATAGAGCGAACCAACTATAAAATGGCACGAAAAATCCCCTTGTATTGTCATCTCGACCGAGTCCCGCCAAGGCGGGATGAGTGGAGAGATCCCTTTCATTTTTTAAGGGATTCCTCCACTTCGGTCGGAATGACAAAGATTGTGTCATTTTAAAGTTGGTTCGCTCTAAACTGGAAAAACATATCCCTCACTAAAGTTCAAAAATTAAAAATCTTTATACGAGATACGTGATACATACTACGAAATACGGCTTTTTTGCGCCGCCCAATACGCCACCGCAATCGCATCAGCCGCATCATCCAATTTTGGTGTTTTTGAAAGACAAAAAAGCGTCTGCGCCATTTTTTTCATCTGCGTTTTATCTGCTTTCCCATCGCCTGTGAAGCAAGATTTTACCTCTACTGGTTTTGGTTCGACTATTCCCATTCCAGCTTTATGCGCCAAAAACATCAACACTCCTCGCACCTGCGCAACTTGTAATCCCGTTGTTACATTTTGAACAAAAAACAAATCCTCGATCGAGAGAACATCTGGCTTATATTTCTTCAAAAGTGATTCAAAATCTTTCGCAATTTCCAAAAGACGTGCCGCAAAATTTTTCTGGGATTTTGTGCGGATCACTCCAAAAGTTTCTAGCTTTATATCTGATTTTTGTTTTTCGAGAACCGCAAAACCGCAGAGTCCGTATCCAGGATCGATGCCAAGAATTTTCATGACAAAGAAACATTACCGCCTCTTTATCTTTTTGAAAAGGTTCTCTTTGTTGTCTTGTGATCTCGTGATCTCGTTATCTCGTCATCTAATTTTTTGTTTGACAAACAAAAAATTATTCGTACCGTTACACCAGTACAAATAATTTTTTTATCATAAAAACCTCTCTTCCCGAAATCGCCGAAAAAGTGTCCCGCATGGACAAAAAAGAAGTGGAACTTTTCTTCCGCGCCTTCTTTACTCCGCAGGAACTGGAAACGCTCGACCACCGGTATAGATTGGTAGAACTCTTGGTACAAGGACTGCCTCAAAGAGAAATTGCCGACCGCATAGGAGTCAGTATCTCTCAAATTTCACGAGGGTCGCAAGAACTCAAATTTGGGTACGGGAAAAAAATATTTCCTCAACTGTGGAAACACTGAAAAATGGATATTGCTTTGTTGGCTTCCCAAAAATTCACTCGTCGTACCATAAGTACGACTCGCTCTAATTTTTGTTCGCCGCCTCGTCCTATCTCATTCCTCAGTGTTTCCACAACACATATGCACTGTTGTTGTGATTTATAAAAAAATGAACATTCAAGAATTTGATTTCGACCCCTCTCTCACCCCGCCTCAAATTTTTGCCGCGGTGCGAGAAGTGTTTGACACGCCATGTGTGTTACTGGAGTCGATGAGTTTCGACGAAAAAAATAAAATGTCCCTCATCGCCAGTTGCCCCGTGCAGGAAATTATTACTTTTAAAGATTCTTTTGATCGAATCGAGAAAGCGCTGAAAAAAACACAAAAATTGGAGTCTGACATTTCCCATTTTCCTTTTGCTGGCGGGCTTATCGGATATTTTAATTTCGAAATTCTAGGGGAAATAGAACCCCAACTCTCACGCGAGTCCCATGTCCCGCATGCTCTTTTCTACGAATTTTCTCGATTTGTATTTTTTGATCATGAGCGGAGAAAAATCGTATTTATGACGAGAAAAGACGAACCCGATTTTGAAATCACAAACAAAAAACTTTTATCCCGCGCCAAAGAAATTCCTGCAAAAAATATTGATCCTGCAGAACTCAAATCTCCTGAACTCGCTGACTTTAGCCCTTTTATTTCCGAACAAACCGAAAGCACTTTCTCTGAAAAAGTACAGTATGCCAAAGAACAAATTTTAAACGGCGAAGTGTTTCAGATGATTGTTTCTAATGAATTTCAAAAAAATGTTGGCACTCGTGATGGATTAGAATTCTATGAAGTATTGCGTGCTATTGAGCCTACTACGCATCTCTACCTTCTTGATTTTGGTGAACACGGACAAGTTGTGGGAGCCAGTCCCGAAATTTTGGGAAGCAAACGCGAGACGCACGTACTGTACCGTCCCATTGCAGGGACGCGGTTTCGTGGACGTACGGATGAAGAAGATCAAAAGATTCTTCAAGAAATGTGTAACGACCCCAAGGAAAATGCCGAACATGACATGTTGGTGGATTTGGGACGAAATGATTTGGGGAAAATTTGCAAAACGGGAACCGTACGCATAGTGCGCGAAAAATACGGGAAATTTTTTGCGAATGTCATGCATTTGATCACCGATATTGCCGGAGAAATCGAGGACGACATGAACAGTGTCGATTTTTTCAAAGCCATTCAACCCGCGGGAACCCTAACCGGTGCGCCCAAACTCCGCGCCATAGAACTCATCCAAAAGCTGGAAACTCACCCCAGAGATATTTACGGAGGTGCTGTGGGGTACTTCTCCGCTGATGGGAATATGGAATTTGCGATTGCGATCAGAACGTTTTTTCTCCAAAATTCCATTGCCCGATTTCGAGTCGGAGCTGGAATTGTGCAGGATTCTGTCCCACACAAGGAGTGGCTCGAAGTCCACAATAAGGCAAAGACTCTCGTTAAAATTTTTAACTTTCTTGAAAACGCTGAAAAATGAATCTCGAATCTCAACAAAAACGGTTTGAAAAAAATTGGAATACATATTCCCCTCTTTTTGGAAGCAAAGCGTGGAAAGAAGATCCCGATTTCCTCTATTTTATTGAAGTCCCGCTTCCTTCTTCTCTGTGGACCGAAATGGAGAGAATTTCTGAGCAACTAAAATGCCTCAGTCCCAAAGCCCACAAGTTTTGGATTTCGCCACAAAAAATGCATATCACCCTCGCACTTCCTGGTCGAAAAGGAGAACATTTCCAAGCAAATGGGGTGGCATTTATGAAAAAACAAATCGAAGAAGCGATACAAAATATTTCGGTCTTTAAAGTCGAACTGGGAAATTTGAATTGCTTCCCCGATGTAATTTTTCGTGAAGTACTTGATCCAACTGGAATGCTTCAAGCGCTTCATAATGACATTTGCAAACGCATTCCTTTTACCCAAAAACCAGAGTATCAGTTCGATAATTTTATTCCTCATCTTTCTTTTGCAATGGGAGAAGGTGATAAAAATATTTTTGCACATAAAGATTTTTCACGGGAACTTCCAATAACTCCCATGAAAATCGAAAGAATTTTTCTCGGAAAAGCAAAAAACGAAGAAGGCGAATATGAAAGTCGAATCTTGCATGAATTTATACTCCATTAATGATGCTTAATAAACCTCAAAATATCGTAATACACACATTCTCAGAAAACTCTGAGAAATGTTGTAAGACGCGACGGCGAGCAAAAATCGATGTTGTAAACATCGTCCTGAGCGAAGTCGAAGGATCTCTTTGCTCTTTTCGAAGAAAAGGAAACCAGCTTTTGCGAAGACAATCCCGCATCAAGTGCGGGACAGGCTCCGTATTTACTCATTTCTCAGCATTTTTATGAAAAAAGTACTCCTCATCGACAACTACGACAGCTTCACATACAACCTCGTGCAATATTTGCAGGAACTCGGGTGCGAGGTCATTGTAAAACGTAATGACAATGTAGTGACAAAAGAAGCAGAAGAAATACAACCTGATGCTTTGGTATTTTCTCCCGGTCCAGGAACGGTCGAAAATGCCCGCGACATCGGAAACGGAATTGAGATTTTTGAACATTTCCGCGGTAAGATTCCGATTCTGGGCGTGTGTCTTGGGCATCAGATGATCGGGAAATATTTCGGCGGAGACATTCAAAAAGTTTTCCCCGTACACGGGAAGAGGTGGCCGATACAAATTATAAAAAAGACAGGACTCTTTCGAAATTTCCCTGACCAGATAGAAGGCATGCGCTATCACTCGCTTGTGGTCACACGAGATACGTTTCCGCCAGAACTCACGATTACCGCCGAAACCGAAGACGGACTCGTGATGGCATGCGAAAAAGCCGATGAACGTATTTTTGGTATTCAGTTTCACCCAGAATCTATCGGGACAGCGTCTGGCATGGACATTCTCAAAAACTTTCTCTCTTTAGAAACTCCGATAAATGCATAATACTTTGTTGTCTTCGCAAAAGAGGGGTTCCTTTTCTTCGAAAAGAGCAAAGAGATCCTTCGACTTCGCTCAGGACGATGTTTACAACATCGATTTTTGCTCGCCGTCGCGTCTTATAACATTTCTCAGAGTTTCTACATGAATATGTCCTCAATTATTTTTGACGAAGCAGAAAGAAATCCCGAACGTGTTCGGAAGAAACTCATTGAACTCCACGAAGAGGGAGAGACAGTGGAGGATATTCTGGAATTTATAGAAGCGTTGGAGATGCGAAAAATTTCCGTCCCATACGCAGGACGTGCCTTTGACGTTTGCGGAACTGGGGGATCGGGGAAAAAGAGAATCAATCTTTCGACCGCTCTCGCGATCCTTCTCAGCAAAAAGTTTCCCATCGCCAAGCACGGCAACAGAGGCGCGTCAGGACGCGTGGGAAGTTTCGATATTATTGAAGCGGTGGGACTTGAAATTTCCGACACTCCAGAGAAAGTAAAAAAAAATCTCACAGAAAAAAATTTGGCTTTTGTTTTTGCTCCTGCGTTCCATCCCGCACTCAAGCCCCTTGCGCCCATCCGCAAAAGCATTCCCCACCCGACCATTTTTAATTTCCTCGGTCCGCTCCTAAACCCGCTCGAAAATATTACCGCGCAAATAGTCGGGGTCCCGAGTGAAGAGGTGGGAGAAAAATTATCGCGCACAGCGCAAGAACTCGGGAAAAATGTCCTCTTTGTGTATGACCGAGAGGGGGGTCTAGACGATGTTTCAATTTTAGGGGAAACCGTTTTTTGGGAAGTGAAAAAGAGAAACATAAAAACGGGAACATTTGTGCCAGAGGATTTTGATATCCAGCGTGTTGAAAATTTTGAGGATATTCAGGGCGGAAATTCTCTCGAAGAAAATGTAAAAATTTTTCGCGCACTTCTCGATGGCACCGCATCAGAATCGCATTTAAAATTTCTGGAAATAAATGCACGCGTAGCGGAACAATTTTTTCAAAAGTTTACACCCTAAACCCGTAGGGACAGGTTTAAAACCTGTCCTTACAAAATATCATATGACAACCATTCTTCATCAGATCATTGCACATAAAACACAAGAAATTGTGGGGCTCTCTATGCGTCTTAAAAATGCCCGACCACAGAAATCAAAACGCAGTTTTTTGCAGGCACTTATCTCCTCCAAGCACAAACTCGCTCTGATTGCCGAAATCAAAAAAAAATCCCCATCTCGCGGTGACATACTTCCGGACGCAGACGTGCTCTCAATCGCAGAAATCTATGAAAAATCTGGCGCGAGTGCCATTTCCGTGCTGACAGATTACCAGTACTTCGGCGGATCACTCGCCGACCTACAGCAAGTGTCACGAATGGTAGATATTCCCGTCCTTCGCAAAGATTTCATCCTTGATGCATCTCAAATTCTCGAAGCCCGCATGGCAGAAGCCGATAGCGTGCTCCTCATGGTATCGGTTCTGAAGGAGACAAAAAAAATACAGGAACTCATCCAGTACGCCCAGTCATTGGGTATGGAACCACTGGTCGAAACGCACGACGAGGCAGAAATTAAAATTGCTGTGCAATCGGGAGCCAAAATAATCGGCGTCAATGCGCGGTATTTTTCTGACCTTTCGGTCGATATCACCCGCCTCCCCACACTGCTCAAAAAAATTCCCCAAGGCATTGTGCGTGTTGCCGAATCTGGGATGAAGACACGAGAAGATATGCAGTATCTCTCCCCTCACTGCGATGCCGTTCTTATTGGTACCACGCTGATGGAAGAAGGCGAAGAAGGGATCGAGGAGAAAATAAAAGAAATTATGGAAGGAAAAAAATCCCAAGCACCAAGCACCAAATAACAAATAATATCCAATGACCAAAATTCAAAAGCGTAAAACAAAACTAATTCTTTGGAATTTTATATTTGAAATTTATTTGGGATTTGTTTTTTGGAATTTGGAATTTTATACCTATTCGTAATTTTTAATTGTCTTCATGTCTTCTCTCAAATCCTTCATCCTCAACCCTACTGGGCACTTCGACACTTTTGGCGGACGCTATGTGCCCGAACTCTTGATTCCTTTTTGCGATGACCTGCATCGCGCATTTTTTGACTGCATTCGCGACAAGAAATTTCTCAGAGAACTGGAACACTTGCGAGAAACATTTTCTGGTCGCCCGACACCGCTGACCTTTTGTGAAAATCTCACAAAACATTTAGGGGGCTCACAAATTTTTGTGAAAAATGAAGGACTCAATCACACCGGCGCGCACAAGATCAATCACTGTATCGGACAGGTTTTGGTCGCCCGAAAAATGGGCAAAAAGAGAATTATTGCCGAAACTGGCGCTGGACAACATGGGCTGGCGACCGCGACGGTTTGCGCTAAATTTGGTCTAGAGTGCGTCATCTACATGGGGCGCAAAGACTACGACCGGCAACGTCCGAATGTGTTCTGGATGGAGCGACTGGGAGCTACCGTCGTTCCAGTCGAAGAAGGAGACAAGTCTCTGCGTGATGCCATTAACGTCGCGCTTCGGGATTTGATTTCGGATCCCGTTGATACGTATTATTTACTTGGAACGGTCTGTGGACCACATCCCTACCCTGTGATGAATACGTATTTCCAGAGCGTGATCGGTCGTGAAGTACGCTCTCAAATGGAAGCACAAGCCAAAACCCTTCCTGACTGCATCATCGCTAGTTGTGGCGGAGGGTCCAATGCGATGGGAATTTTCCATGATTTTCTGGATGACAAAAACGTCTCACTGGTAGCTGTGGAAGCCGGAGGAAAAGGGATTACCGAAAAAAAGAATCAGTGTGATCATGCGTCAAGATTCGAAACTGGAAGTGTGGGAGTGGCAGAAGGATTTAAATCGTTTTTTCTGCAAAACCCTGACGGGCAAATAAAAAACTCTCATTCGATTTCCGCTGGACTTGATTATTCAGGCGTCGGTCCTCAAATCGCGTATCTCAAATCTATTGGACGCATCGAAACCACATTTGCACTCGATACAGAAGTGCTTGAAGCATATGAACTTTTGGCACAAAAAGAAGGTATTTTAGCAGCGCTCGAATCTGCGCACGCAGTAGCGGAAGCAATCAAGCGAGCCAAAAAAATGAAGAAGCATCAGTCACTCGTCATTCATTGCTCTGGTCGAGGAGAAAAAGACTTGTTTATTACAGCGGGAAAGTTGGATAGTGAAAATTTTAAGAAATTTTTAAAAGAACAAAGCAAACATGAGTAAAATTCCAAAATACAAATTCCAAATATCAAATAAATTCCAAATTCCAATATCAAAACGGGGAGGGGGTATTCCTTATTTTGAATTTTGTGCTTGTGATTTGTTATTTGTTTGTTTTTTGGTGCTTGGTATTTGGTATTTTCCATCCATTCGTAATTCATAATTGATAATTCCCTCCCCATGCTCATGACCCACATCGTCGCTGGTTACCCCGACATAGAGACATCCGAAGAACTCGTTCAGATGATGGCGGACACCGGAGTCACCTATATCGAAATCCAAATCCCATTTTCTGATCCCATTGCCGATGGTCCGACCATTATGCAGGCAAATCAAACTTCGCTCCGTAATGGAACGACAACCAAAGATTGTTTTCAGCTCATGTCGCGACTCACGAAAAAAATAAAAACCCCCCTGCTCTTTATGACGTATTTCAACATCGTGCACGCACAGGGTGTGGAGAATTTTTGTTGTCGCGTGCATGAAGCTGGCGCATGGGGACTCATCGTGCCCGATATTCCCTTTGATGAAGAAGCCGAAGAACATTTTCTCCGCAACTGCAAAAAATACAATTTGCATGCCATTCAGGTTATCTCCCCTCTCACAACAGATGAACGACTCAAAAAAATTGCAAAAGTCGCGAGTGGATTTGTGTACTGCGTGAGTCGACTGGGAACCACTGGAGAACGGAAAGCACTCGATCCCGCGCTGGGATCCTATCTCACGCGTGTGAGAAAATATATCAAACTCCCTCTCGCCCTCGGGTTTGGAATTTCGAGTCGTGCGCATGTCGAGGCCGCACTTACTCATGCCGACATCGCTGTTATGGGATCAAAAGTTATCAATCTCATGAACGAGACCTCGAAGGGAAAACAAATAGAAACCGTACAGAAATTTTTAAAAACTATCCTCTAAGATGAAGTTAAAGTTGTGTGGCGTCAGAACCCCTGAAATGGCAAAAGCCTCTCACGATCTAAAAATTGATTTTGTCGGATTTAACTTCGTAGACCAGTCCCGCCGGCGGATTTACGAAGATGAGTTCGAAAGTATTGCCAATCTCACGTCTGGAGTGAGAGTCGGTGTGTTTCAAAATGCTTCATTGCAAGCAATTGAAAACATACTGGCAATGTGCGAGTTAGACATTCTCCAACTGCACGGGAATGAACCCCCACAACTACTTCAGCATTTCGCTTCACGATACGAAATATGGAAAGCGTTTTCCCTGAGCGATAATTTTTCTCTCGCACAACTGAAAAAATACAGCACTGCATCCGCTTTTTTGTTTGACGGACCAATGCCAGGGAAAGGAGAAAAAACATCTCAAAATATACTTGGGAAAGTGGTACAACAAGCACAAAAAATGAAAAAACCTTTCGGCATCGCGGGAGGTATCACTCCAGAAAATATAGTCTCCTTCAAAAAAAATTTCCCCCATGCCTTCTTTCTTGACACTGCTTCGGGTGTGGAAAAAAATGGCGTATTTTCTCGTGAAAAATTAGAGAAATTAGTGCAGGAAAGCCTGATAAATTCTTCGCAATAAAAAAATTCTCGGATTTTTGAGAGAATTTTTCCAAACAAATTTTTTCTTTTAGCGAGCTAAGAGAAACAAATTTTGAAGGAAAAGTCTCCGAAAAGATGAATTTTTTGCGAAGCATTAAAACGCATTTTTTGTTTTTTTGTAATTTATCAGGGTTTCCTGCACAATCTCCGTGCATGAAACAAATTATAAAATGGGTTCTTACGCTTCTTGTTATTTTTGTCCTTTGGATAGGCGCGCTCTATTTCTTTCAAGAACGATTTCTCTTCTTTCCTTCTTCGGAAATAGCCGATCAACCAGTCAAGAGTTCGCTCTCTTGGGATGAAGTCAGTTGGCAAACGACAGACGGAAACACACTCCACGGACGATGGATGGAGACAAAGGGCGCAGATGGCACCGTGCTTTATTTTCATGGCAATGCCGGTAATATTTCACACCTCAACGGACAGCTTTATATATTCCAAGTACTCAACAAAAATGCCCTGATTTTTGACTACCGAGGCTTTGGAGAAAGCGATGGAATCATTCAGAAAGAACAAGATTTGTACGAAGACAGTTTGTCGGCACTCACATTTCTCACGGAAGAAAAAAATATTTCGCCCTCCGACATCATACTGTGGGGACAGTCTCTCGGAAGCGCATTTGCCGTAGAATTAGCACAAAAAGAACCATTTGCGGCAGTTGTACTTGATTTTCCATTCCTTTCCCTCCCTCTCGTTTCTCAAATACACTACCCATTTTTGCCAGTGCAATGGCTCCTAAAATACAAATTCAACAACAGAGAAAAAATTAAAAATATTCAATCTCCCTTGCTTATTTTTTATTCCAATAACGATGAGGTCGTTCCGGCAACCCAATCGGAAACGCTTTTTCAGCAAGCAAAAGAACCAAAAAAAATCGTCGAACTCGCCGGAAGCCATAACAGGGCTATCTCTGAATCCATCGAAATCTACCTTCGCGAGGCAAGAGATTTTTTACAAAACACATCCTTCCATGAATAAACTTCGTTCTGTTCTCATCCTCCTCCTCGTTCCATTTTTCACCGGATGCGACTCAGAAGTATGGGAAACATTTTTGCGCCAAGCGCAAAATGCTCCTGCGCAAGTGGCTTTGGACACTATTTCAAAACTTGTTACGGCGGAATCGGTTTTCCGAGGCGGAAATAATCGGTACGCATACGATGCGGAAGTGTTAAATACGTTATTTGTTCGAAATGAATATGAAATACTCGTCGAAGATCATGAATTTTTCTATTGCTACGATAGCGCAGAAAAAGAAATGCTCGGAGAGCTTATTGCCGGTAATTTCATCGTGCTCGCGGTCGATCCCTATGGAAATGTCCTCGGAAAAGGAAGCAGTATTTTTACAGAACGATTGCCATTGCTCAATGACCTCCCCGCTTTTCAAAAAAAATCTCTTGGATTTTCCACCGTATTGGAAATTTCCGAAGGAGATTGTTTTCAAATTCTTCCACATTTTGGACGTGAAACATCCGTTGAAGAACATCAGCTCTCTCTGGAAGAAGTGCAAAATCTTATGAAAGAATTGCACAATCTCTCCGAACAAGAACGAGAAGCGTTACACCGGAAAGTAAATGATTTTATCGATCTCCTGCAGCCCACACAGAAAGTGCCACGATGGCAAAAATCGCAACCAATAACGCCCCCAGTTTTTCGACTCCGACTAAGAAAAGCCCCACCATCCCCAAAACCGCAGACAGCCCAATAAGCATCAGAGCTGCTTTCCTTTCTCCAATTTTGCGAGCCAAATTATGGTGCAGGTGCTTTGTGTCACCTGAGAGAGGGGATTTTTTTTCAAAAAATATCCGACGCACTATCACAAAAAATACATCCAGAATTGGAAGCCCAAGCACTAATAAAGTGGTTGCGATTTTTGTTCCCGCAAAAATTGAAAGTACCGCCAGCAAAAATCCGAGTACTTGCGAACCCGTATCTCCCAGAAGAATTTTTCCCCTCAAGAAAAATAAAAAACCCCCCAAGCAGACTCCGGCAAAGAAAAAATTGGCAGACAAGAATATCGGTAATCCAGATTCCCAGGCAACTTCCGGACGGATAAGTCCAAAAACTCCCAACGTGAGAAATCCAATTCCCGATACCCCCGTACTGAGACCTTTAATTCCGTCAAACCAGTTCAACGCATTTTGGATAATCACAATCCATGACACCGTTAATATGAAAGATAAAAGAGGAATCTCAGCCAAATTTATACTGCTTCCGGAAGCAAATGGATTCCCGACAAATCCTATACGAATACCATTCGCAAATACAAATGCCGCCAATCCGGCATGCATTGCTCCCCTTAACGAGGGAGCGATCGGGCTCCTATCATCCCAAACACTGACACCTCCCAACAAAAAAAGCGCCACCGACAAAAACCATAATTCTGGGAAAAAAAGGAAAAAAATAACGGCTAAAAGCCAGTGAATTATGCCCCCCGGATATGGAATACGAGCACGTTTTAAGCCATATCTTTGTGGAAAATCAAGCAATCCGATACGAGGGAAAAAAGAACATGCCGTCCTCACGAGCAATGCAGAAAGGATGAGTCCCACGACAAGAAATAATAATTCATTATTCATTTCATTCTCATACTACATGGTAAGGAAACACTGGAAAACTACACTTTTCTAAATTTTTTAGAAAGAAAAGAAGAATTTTTTTAACGGATGACTTTTCCAATATTTCCTTAAATTTTCGTTAAATTCACCCTCTTGATTCAAATAATACTCTCGCCAATGATAGCTCCATGCTCGCAAAATTAAAAAGCCTCACGCTCCTAGGTCTCCACGGAGAAGAGGTTGAAATAGAGGTAGATCTGCATCGCGGACTCCCCAAGTTTTCCATCGTCGGACTCGCTGATACCGCTATCCAAGAAGCCCGAGAGCGAATACGAAGCGCCATTAAAAACTCCGGTTTTGATTTTCCACGAGGAGTAGTTGTGATCAATCTCGCTCCCGCCGATCTCAAAAAATACGGACCGCGATTCGATCTCGCGATGGCACTGGGAATTTTACATGCCACCGGACAAATTCGATTGCCGGACAATTGGGATGAAAAGGTCTTTGTCGGAGAATTGGGATTTTCAGGAGAATTGCGCTCTGTTCCTGGCATTCTCCCTACTACTGCCAGCGCCACCGACCGCGGATTTATAGAAATATACGTTCCCGAAGAAAATTCGCGCGAGGCTGGAATTATTCAGGATATACAAGTTTTTGGCGTCCGAACACTCCGGCAACTCTGCGACCATATTACGAATACTAAAAAAATATCTCCTACCTGTCATCAGGAGTTAAATCCCAAGGAGTTTCCCGAAGACCACGAACACAACTTTTCGCACGTCAGAGGACAAGAACACGCCAAGCGCGCCCTCGAAATCGCCGCCGCCGGCGGACACAATATGCTCATGACCGGACCTCCGGGATCTGGAAAAACAATGCTTGCCAAAGCCTTCGCAACAATTTTGCCTCAGCTCACACTTCATGAAGCCTTAGAAATTACCAAAGTGCATTCCATTGCGGGACTGGTTTCAGATAGTAATCCTGTCGTGACCCAACGCCCGTTTCGGATGGTGCACCATACCGCGTCAGCGGTCGCGATTGTGGGAGGCGGAAATCCTCCACGTCCGGGAGAAATTTCGCTCGCCCATCGGGGGGTACTATTTCTCGATGAATTCGCTGAATTTCCGCAAAAAACACTCGAAGTGCTCCGCCAACCGCTCGAAGACGGAGTAATCACCGTTTCTCGCGCCAGTGGGAGTTATATTTTCCCTGCGAAAATGATGCTTGTTGCCGCTATGAATCCCTGTCCATGTGGATTTCATGGAGACGAACAAAAAGAGTGTTTGTGTACACCGTACAAAATCCAACAATATCAAAATAAAGTTTCCGGACCATTACTTGATCGTATTGATCTCCATACAGAAGTCGCTCGTATCCCTTTTGAGAAACTCTCTGGAGAAACGCTGGAAGAATCGTCTCGCGACGTTCGCACACGCGTGCAAAAAGCACGCAAAAGACAGCTCGAACGATTTTTAGCTGACAACATCACGTCCAATAGCGAAATGACGTCTCCGTTGGTGAAAAAGTATTGTCCTTTGAATGATGAATCGCAAAGCATTCTTCGCACCGCAGTCCAACAAATGAATTTGAGCGGGCGAGCATTTTACCGAATTTTAAAACTTGCCCGCACCATTGCTGACCTCGCCGAAAGTGACCGGATAGAATTGCCGCATGTCGCCGAAGCCATCCAGTATCGGGAGAGGAAGGAGAATTAAGAATTAAAATATTTTCAGAATCACATATAGCTGGTTCAAAACGATATGACAGCCTCCTCAGACCTCTAACAAGGGGTTTAAACCCCTTGTTAGAAAATCATATTGATTCGTACGTAATACGAAATACCTAATACTTTTTTGTATACTCCCAGTATACACTTTTATTCATTCATAATTCTTAATCCTTCAGCGATTCTAGATATTTCTCTGTGTCCAACGCCGCCATACATCCGTATCCGGCGGCAGTAACCGCCTGACGATACCGCCAATCAGCACAGTCTCCAGCAATAAAAACAGATGGAACGCGGGATTTGGTATTATCGGTTACTTCCAAATATCTGTTTTCATGTAAATCTAACTGTCCTTCGAAAATTCCCGTATTGGGATTGTGTCCAATCGCCATAAACAGTCCGTCAATTTTCAATTCTGACGTTTCATTGGTTTCCGAATCCGTCAGTTCCACTGACTGCAACTTCTCCTCTCCTCGCAAATCTGTGACATTTTTATTAAAAATCATTTCGATTTTTTCGTGTTCAAAGACACGTTTTTGCATCGGTTTTGAGGCGCGCATTTTTTCCTTTGGTCCGCGATAAATTTGATACACCTTGCTCGCAAATCGCGTGAGGAAATGCGCTTCTTCGCACGCCGAATCCCCTCCTCCGACCACCGCCACAACTTTGTCGCGATAAAATGCCCCATCACACGTCGCGCAGGCTGTATATCCTTTCCCCCAATATTTCTCTTCCCCTTTGCCAAGCTTGAGCCACCTGGCCGAAGCTCCCGTGGCAATAATTACCGCTTCCGCCCTGTACTCCTCGTCTCCCGACCAAAGCTTCAGATTCTTTGCATCGGAGAAATCAACTTTCTCAATTTTTTTAAATTCCGTACGCGCTCCAAATCGCTTTGCTTGCTCACGCATTTGATTCATCAGTTGTGGCCCCATAAGCCCTTCTTGGGCTCCTGGCCAATTTTCAATTTCTGTGGTTCCCATAAGCTGTCCTCCTGGAGTTTCTCCTTCAAAAACAAGTGGCTTGAGATCCGCGCGCGCGGAATACACTGCCGCCGTAAGTCCCGCCGGTCCCGAGCCGATGATAATCAACTTCTCTTTCTGCATTTGTCGGCACTATAGCATGAAATAAGCATCTGAAAAACATATTTAAAGGAACCCTGATACATTCTTCGCAACAAAAAAATTCCCGGATTTTTGAGAGATTTTTTTTTGTAATGTATCAAGGTTTCCTTATATCTGCTTTTGACATCCGAAACGAGTGCCATACAATTGGATCAATGAATATAGAAGAAATACTAAACACACAACTATGGGGAAATTCCCTCGAAAGTATTCTCATTGTCGCTGGTATATTTGTAGTAGTGCTAATAGGGTTACATCTGTTCCGAGGTTTTGTTCTCAAACGTTTGGAAAAACTGGCGAAACGCACTCAAACGGATATAGACGATCGAATTCTGCGTATTTTAGAAAATATTTCCGGCATTTTTTATTGGTTTTTAGCTTTTTATTTAACCGTAAAAATGCTCCGCACAGGAGGTGAATTAGACACTGTCCTGAACAAGATATTTGTCGTATTAGTTGTCTGGGAAGTGATAAAAATCACACAAAGCATTGTTAATTACGGACTCGACAAAACAACCAGACGTGATGTCACTATGCTTAACGGTATTCGCATAGTGGTAAAAATCGCGCTTTGGGCAACGGGGCTCCTCCTCATTCTTTCCAATTGGGGGATTAATATATCGACTCTTGTTGCCTCTTTGGGAATCGGAGGAATTGCCATCGCACTTGCCGCTCAAAACATACTGGGAGACCTGTTCTCCTCATTTTCTATTTACTTCGACAAACCCTTCCGAATCGGAGACTACATTGTCATCGCTGGCGGATCCGGATCGGCTGATGGAGTTGTGAAGCGAATTGGGCTCAAAACCACACGCATAGAAACATTGCAAGGAGATGAACTCGTAGTCCCAAACAAAGCATTAACCGAAGCGCAAATTCACAACTACAAAAAAATGAAACGCCGAAGAGTAGACTTTACATTTGGTGTGGTGTACGGAACTTCTCCCGAAAAGTTAAAAAAAATTCCAAGCATCGTGACGCAAATTATTCAAAAGCAAGAACTATCCGAACCATTCCGTACTCATTTTCGAGAATTCGGCGATTTCAGCCTCAATTTCTCCGTTGTGTATTACATGATCACGAGTGATTATGATGACTACCTCAATACTCAGCACGACATAAACTTAAAAATAAAAGAAGCGTTTGAGAAAGAAAAAATTGAAATGGCATTCCCAACCCAAACTCTGTACGTCAAAAAAGACGCATAAACGAAATCCGAAATATTTATCAGGCTTTCCCTAAAAAAAGTTTGACAATTCTCTCTCCAAATCTAAACTGTGCGCGTCTTTTTGTTTTTTTAACCCACAAAAAATGGCAGATAAGTTCGACAGAAGCAAGCCCCATGTCAACGTTGGTACAATTGGACACGTTGATCACGGAAAAACAACCCTTACGGCCGCAATGACGTATGTACTCGCAGAGCGTCTTCCTTCAGCTATCAACAAACAGGTAGCATTCGATAAAATTGATAATGCTCCAGAGGAAAAAGCTCGAGGGATTACAATTGCGACCTCACACCAAGAATACGAATCCGAAAAACGACACTACGCACACGTCGACTGCCCTGGTCATGCCGACTATGTTAAAAACATGATTACCGGAGCCGCTCAAATGGATGGTGCGATTCTTGTCGTTGCCGCCACAGATGGTCCGATGCCACAAACAAAAGAACACATCCTCTTGGCAAGACAAGTAGGGGTGGACAACATCGTTGTCTTTTTGAATAAATGCGACATGGTCGATGATCAGGAAATGATCGACCTCGTGGAAATGGAAATTCGAGAAGAACTCTCCAAAAGAGAGTACGATGGAGATAAAGCTGTTATTGTTCGTGGTTCTGCCCTCAAAGCTCTCGAGGATCCGAAGGGAGAGTGGGGAGACAAAATCATGGAACTTGTGAAAGCTCTGGACGAAAACATTCCTGAACCAGAACGTCCAGTAGACAAAACCTTTCTTATGTCTGTGGAAGATGTTTTCTCCATTAAAGGACGCGGAACAGTCGCCACTGGTCGTATTGAGCAAGGAATCGTAAAAGTGAACGAAGAAGTTGAGATCGTCGGAATTCACCCGACTCGAAAGACGGTAGTAACGGGAGTAGAAATGTTTAAGAAATTGCTGGATGAGGGACGAGCCGGAGATAATGTTGGTCTTTTGCTTCGAGGAATTGAGCGAGAAGATATTGAACGCGGACAGGTTCTCTCAAAACCAGGAACCATTACCCCTCATACAGAATTTGAGTCAGAAGTATATATCTTGAAAAAAGAAGAAGGTGGACGACACACTCCATTCTTTAAGGGGTACAAACCTCAGTTCTTCATCCGTACAACGGATGTTACCGGAGAAATCATCTTGCCTGATGGTGTAGAGATGATTATGCCTGGAGACAATACAAAATTCAAAGTAACACTCGGAGCTCCTATTGCCTTGAACGAAGGAACCAGATTCGCTATCCGAGAAGGAGGACGAACTGTTGGAGCGGGAGTAGTGACGAAGATTTTGAAGTAAGTGAGACTCAGCGAGGAAACGAGCTGTAAGTCGAACTTATCCTGAGCGTAGCGAAGGATCTCTCATATATCGCATGATAAAAGAGCATTCGAAAGGATGCTCTTTTTAAATCAAAAGAATGTTAAATGCTAAATGTAAAAGGTAAAAATAAATTCTAAATTTCAAAATAAAAACCGTCCCCCTGCTCCCCTTTGTAAGGGGAGATGTCTGAAGGACAGAGGGGTTAAAGGGATTTAGGGGGTTTTTAATATTAATGCTTAAGATTTCTTTTAACATTTAACCTTTTGCCTTTGACATTTTTTGTATACCCCCAGTATACATTCTTTTGTCAACCCTCTTTTTGTAACAAAACTATTACTTTTCCGTTTTAACGAAATGGAAGGGGAGAGTGGAATGCGGAAAAGGATTTTTAATCTCTTTTCTCGCGTTTTTTCGACCTCTTCTTTTTTAACCCCTTTTTCCATGGATCCCGTAATCTCGGTATCGATAGGGCTTGTATTTCTGCTCTTACTCATGATGACGAGTATTTCCGTGGAAAAGCGTCCTCGAGCGCGGATATTCTAAACTGAAACAGCGTCGAGGCTCGTCATCTCTCAAAAAGCGTGGTCTCTGTGATCACGCTTTTTATATGTCATGAAAAATCCGAGCACGCCCGAGAGCGTGCTCGAAAAAATCTGCTCTCAGTTTCGCAATACATGGATGGTCCAATCGATGTATTCCGAAGCTTGCGAACGCTCCTGGGGACTAAGAAGTCCCTCTTTGTACGTTCGCAACTTCCTCCATGCCATCTGCCAAGAGTACTGCTTCTCTTCTGGCAGCACCAGAGCCACCCCCATATGTTCTGCCATTTCTGACAGAAGGGAATATAGCTAATTCAAAATAGTTTGTCATAATAAAAAGAAAGGTAGATAATAAGGGGGATGGCATATTCGATGGATTATCGGCAACGAGTATTTGAGATAAAGAATAGTGAAGATTTAACATATGAAGAAACAAGTAAT
>JAIPGU010000052.1 GCA_021735575.1 Candidatus Altimarinota bacterium
TTCTCATTGAAATTCGAAACCTTTTTCTCGTTTCTTCATACGTTAATCCCTCTTCTTTTTTTATCTCGAACACGCGAAGCCGATAATCTAAACTGTACATATCTGTATTATGCACTTTTATTTAGAAATAGCTATATTACGTATTTCGTATCACGTATTAAGTTTTTTTGTTATCGCGAGTTCGCCGCAGCGAACGTGGCGATCTCAAGATGTACAAAAAAGAGATTGCCGCGTTCCCCATTCGACTCCGCTCAGGGTCACTCGCAATGACAATCTGTGGTTGTTTTTGTACAAAGTGTATACTGGGAGTATACAAAATTACCGTCTTTCTGAGGAATCCCGCATGTGTGGGGTGACGAAGAATTTTCATTGCAACGAAGATCCTTCTCCGCCGCGCCTGCCCGCCGTGGTGGGGCGGATCAGGAAGGCAATTTTTATCCTTCGAATGATAGAAAAATTTTGTTTTTGTTCGTATTTGGAATTTATACTTAATACGTTATACGTAATACGTAATACTTTTTCATGCCGAGCTACAAAATCAAGACCTTTGGATGTCAGATGAATCATTCCGATTCCGAGCGAGTAGAATCGGTGCTTCAGCAATGCGGGTTTTCCCCATGTGAAAATTCTGAACCGGATCTCTACGTCGTTAACACTTGTTCAGTGCGTCAGAGATCAGAAGACAAAGCGTATGGATTTATTGTTCAGCAAAAAAGGGATTTTCCCAACGCGCTTGTGGCAGTGACGGGGTGCATGGTGCGTCAGACGGGGGATAAATCTAATTCATCAGATGGGCTTTTGAAGTATGACCCGATTGATATGGTATTTCGAATCGAAGATACCGCCCGGCTACCAAAGCTTCTGGAATCGCATTTCCGCGATTACGATTTTTCAGATTTTATTGAGGGATTTGGGGCGGGCAGTTTGGAGAATTATTTTGCAATTAATCCCCGCGTCCAGAATCGCGCGCAGGTCTATGTGCCGATTATGCAGGGATGCGATAAGTTCTGTACTTATTGCATCGTGCCCTATACCCGTGGACGAGAACTTTCGCGTCCGATGGCAGATATTTTGAAAGAATGTGAAACGCATGTGGAACACGGCGCCAAAGAAATCACACTGCTCGGACAAAACGTCAATTCATACACTGATGGTGGAGGATCTGGGAAACCGAAATGTTTTGCCGAACTTTTGCGGAAGATTGATACACTCCACAACAAAGGACTGTCGCGCCTCAGGTTTACTTCCGCCCATCCGCAGGATTTCACCGATGACGTGATTGAAGCGCTTGCGGAGATGAAAACTTCGTGTCCGTATGTGCATCTTCCCGTGCAACATGGATCGGACCGCGTACTGCGCGCCATGAATCGGAATTACACCGTTGCCAAATACGAGGACATTATTGCTCGCATCCGAAAACGAATTCCCAGTGTCACTATCGCCACCGATATTATTGTTGGGTTTCCGGGCGAAACAGAAAAAGATTTTCAAGAACTCTGCGATTTTGCCCGTCGGATGAAGTTTGATTTTTCGTATACCGCGATTTTTTCTCCGAGAAAAAATACTCCGGCGAGCAGAATGGAAAAAGAGTTTATTCCCGATGAAGAAAAACGTCGTCGGTTCCACGCGTTTGATGAGATTATTAAACACACGTCGTGGGAAAATCGGGAACGTGCTGTTGGGCAGACGCTTCAGGTCTTGGTGGAAAAATGTGAACCGCGTCCCGATAAACTCTACCAAAATTCCGGACGGAGTCGGGAATTTTTCGAAGTGTATTTTCCTGCCGGGCGAAATTTGTATGGGAAAGAAGTGGAGGTGGAGGTTGTGTCGAGGGATGGATATGTCCTTTACGGGGAAATGAAAAATTACGAATGACGAATTACGAATGAGGAGAAATAATCCTCCTTTTGTCATTCCGGACTTGATCCGGAATCTAGCCCCAACATAGGATATCTCACTCAAAATTTTATCTAAATCTCAATTCCATAATAGAGATTTTTTCTTTTTTTGGCAGCAAAAAAAGAAACAAAAAAACTGCCGTCGCGTGTTGTCATCTCTCGAAACAACAATCCACTCATTCGCTAAAATACCCCGATTCCTTTCAAAGAAAGCTCACGGGAATATTTCTTAACGCTCATTTCGTGGTGTTGTTTTAGCGTTTGATGACAAGGCGACGGAAAGGGGGTAGTAAATATTATTGGAATTGGATCACACTTCGGAAATCGCTATCCACTAAATCCTGTGGTGCGCCGATATTCATAGTTTCAGCAGTAAATGTTCCATTTTTCTCGGTGGAAATAGTGGCAAGAAAGCTCGTTTTTTCGCGTCCGGGAGTGCCTACCAGTTGTAGAAAGTACGGACGCCAATTGGGCGATCCTTCCGAGATTTTTGTTTCATAGGTGAGTGTGCTGGTTCCTGTCTCTCCTGCACCTACAAACATTGGAACTTCCAGAATTTTGAATGTTTTCTCTTTGGAAAAAGTTTCCATAATGCGTCCGGAGGGATTATTAGTGTGTAGTAGTTTTGCGTTTCGGGGAATAAAAATACGTAGAACGGTCCTATTTTGTCCGGCTCCCAGTTTCCATAAAAGCTCTTCATTGAGCAGTTCTTGTATATTTACTGGCCAAGAAGATGTTCGAAGCAGTTCAGAGATTTCTCCGCTTCGCAAAGCATGCGTCCTTGTGATTTCCAGTGTATTTTTGACGGTGCCGTTTTTTTTGATTTCCGAGTCATGCCACACACGAGTCCACATGAATTTCTCGGATTTGTTGGCTCCTACTGATACAAAATCAAAAAAGAGAAAATTATCGCTTTCGGGTTTCTGTCGTACACGTCCGTCTGTTCTCCATTTTTCAAAGAGACGTTGCAATTCTGAGTTTTCAGAAAACCCTATAATGTTTTTTTGCGCGAGAAATGTTTCCCAGTCAATTGCTATCAGATCTTCCCATGAAATTTTTTCAAGATGAGAAGGAGAAAAGAGTTCTTCCGCAAATTCCAGAACGGGGTATTTGGCTCCGAACCGTCCGGCGACTTTCCCTTCGACAAGAAATTGAAGCACCAAATCGACATTGTATTGATCGGCGGTAACTCCCCATTTTGGGAGCGTGACAGGACCGATAAGTTTTAATACTTCTTCTAGTAAATGCAGATTTATGGCAATAATTGTGTTGGGGACTTTTTGGTCTTGTATGGATGAAAAAAAAGTACGGTACATTTGCGCGGAGGTAGGGAAGTCTGGCCAAAAATTTGCATCTCGAAGAGAAATAACAGGACTTAGATCATGAAAAAACTCGGGCGCTCTCGGTTGTACTTCCCCTGGCACAAGGCGATCTAGGCTATAAATATCTTCAAAATTCCAAGTTATTTCCGTTTCAGAAAAATGCACCAAGAAAATACTTCCCACAAATCCTCCGGTGGAACGAGGCTCATTTTGGTTTTGAAGGAGGATCAATACATCTTCTTCGTGTTGTGCGAATTTTTTGAGAATATTCTGGAATTTTGCAATATCTTGGAGCGCTCGGCGCGCTATTCTGATTTTTCTCATGTGTATTTGTACTTGCTCTTGTGCCTCATCTGGAATGAGGAAATCCGGAATCCAGTCGAGATTTCTTTCGATTTTTTTTAGGCGTGTTTCAATAGAATCGAACATTTTGAAAAGTTCAAGAACCTCTTGTGTTCCGACAGAAGTAGCAGAGATGGTCGGGAGAGTTTTTTGTATACTGGTAATGTCCTGCAACACTTCGTACATTTCTAGAAGCGCATTGCGAACATTGGAAAGTGGAAATATACGAGGAATTTTGCTTGCTTGTTCTGCCACACTTTCCCATTTTTGTGTGTTGAGTCCCGCATTTTCTGCTTGCCCAATCACTTCTAAAATATTCGCCTGGAGCGAAGTCATTTTTTTCTCTCCGAGGGTGATGACGGTCAGTCCCCCCACAAGTCCCAGCGTTATAAAAAAGAGAACAACTTTTTTCATGATTGCTGCGAAGAGAAAACATCAAGAATTCCAGCGATAGCGATCAATGGCAAAAAAATCAGTGGGAATAAAAGAGAATTCACAAAACACGCATGGACAAATAAAGCGGTGATTCCAGCAAAAAATCCAAGGAAATACTCATTCCGAGTACGTCGAAATCGTTGCCAGTTGCGGATGAGAAGATCCCCCCAAAACCAAAGATACGCGAGCATTCCTAAAATGCCGGTCGTGACCAGTACCGTGAGATGCGTAGAATCTGATCCCCCAGCTGAAAAATATGTTTCGTCAACGATGCCTTCTTCGGCGGCTCGATACCGATAGGTGTTATATCCGATGCCAAATACCGGATACTTTTTCCAGAGTGTTATGCTTTTGCGCCAGTTCTGAATTCGGAGACTGGCAGTAGGATCAATCTCATCTGTGTCTCGGAGCACAATGGCGGAGATTGTTCCGACGAGCTCGCCGACACGTTTTTGCGCCCGGTCGTTCGAGAGAATGCCCAGTGTGGCGAGAGCAATTCCGATAAAAATCACTTTTGGATTGCGCAAAAGAAAAAATACAAAAAGTCCGGCTACCGCCGCCAAATAGCCACTTCTGGAAAAAGTAAGAAACAGGGCTCCCACAGATAGTGCTAGAAACAGAAGTATCCAGAATTTTTTGTTTCTGGCATGCGTTTGATACCAGTGAGCAATGCCCATCGGGAGAAGAAATCCTATAAATCCAGCTATAAAATTCGGATCCATCCACGTACCGAGCAAGCGTCCGGTGTGCGGATCCCATCCGCCTTCAGTCGACCAACGGGAAATGTCAGGGATAAGGTAAAATTGCAGTATTCCGAGTATCAAAACGACAAAAGAAATTCCAAATATTCGTGTAAAAAACTTTCGCGGTGTTTGTTCAAATGAATCCAAATACATATCAGCCGCTGCCCATCCAAAGACAATCAAAGATGCAAATCGCACGATATAGGCAGCAGAGAGTATTTGCTCTTTGAGAAGCAGATTGTGGGCTCCCATAAAAAAGCTGAGAATGGCGAAAATGCCAAACATTATTCCGGGCACTACGAAAGAACTTTTGGGAAAAGATCGATCGATGAATAGTTTTTTTAGTATCCAGATGACTGCATAGAGAGGTACTAAAATATCCGTTGCCAAAATACCAGCTCCTTCGCTTGGAATTCGCAGAAGCAGTCCAGGAATCAGAAGCAAAAGACAGAGCCAGAAAAATATCCTCATTTTCAAGCGATATTATTACACTATGGCGAGAGAAAAATAAAATGATACAGAAAAAAAGTTTCTCCTCGCTTTGTCATCTCGACTGGAGTTCGCCGTGGCGAACGGAATGGAGAGATCCCTTGTATTGTTTTTGGATGCAAGGGATTCCTCCGCTCCTTTCAGTCGGTCGGAATGCCCGTTAAAGGGAGAAGTCAAGAAAAAAGGGGAAAAGAAGCATCAAAAGGAGTGTTTTTTTGTAAAAGAGCAAAAGAAATACGAAGCAGTTTTCTGGAAATGATCAAAAGAGATTCGACATAAGAAT
>JAIPGU010000053.1 GCA_021735575.1 Candidatus Altimarinota bacterium
TACTTCCGTTGTAACTATTTTCCTTTTCTAAGTCGAAGCAGGTCAGGAGACCTGCTCCGAAACATTTCTCCCAACCAATCCATCATCTATTTTGTCTTCGTCAAGGCTTAACTATCTCAAGTATACGTTGAAGGTCTTCATTGATCTCTTTTTGTTTTTCAGGGTAAAAGTTTGGATCAACTTCTTCTGTAGTTTCTTGATCTTGAGATCGCAACCATTTAATCAATTTTCTCCTAAAAAAATAATAATTATTATCTTTGGGAACCTTGCTTAACGAATCAGAGTCAGCATCATAAGAATAAATACTTTCTTTTACTAAAAAAGGATACTCATCATCTTTATCTCCTTTAAAATAGAATATCCTATCCACTTCTTTTTCTTGAGAAAAAAGCTCTGCATAAAAGATACGAAAAAATGTTCCGTCCTTTCTAGAACTCCTATAGAACAATCGGGACTCATCACTGTTAACAATAGAGGATTTATTAAATGTGGGCACACGATCTATAGCTAAAAATAAAGCATTGGCAGCAGAAACAATATCTGCATCCGAGCAAACAGTTCTCTCTATTTCGCAATTTTTGTAAACCGAAAAAGGATCTTTAGGAAAGCGATACTTTCCCCAAAAAAATAGCACAACTCCAATAACTACAAGCACCACAATCAACCAAATATAGCGAACCAACTTTAAAATTACATCCCCTCCCCAGCGTGGGAGGGGGTTGGGGGGAGGGGGTTCTAAACACAAAAATCACCCTCCCCTTACTCCTCGCTCCCCGCTAGGATAGAAGCGTGTCATTTTATTCTTGGTTGGCTATAAATGACCTCTTCATACTACGATATTAGTACACTGAACTAAGTATTACTATATTAGTGTATAATAATTACTTATTTTTACCTTTTGCCTTTAAAATTTAACATTAATTCTGCTATTCGTTCCGCACTATTCTCGAGTTTATATTTCTTCAGTGCATCAATCATATTTCGATTCTTTAGGGTCTCTTCAATAGCTTTGAGAAATGTGCTAGGCGTAGCATCTTTTTCTTCCAACAACGTGCAGAGTCCTTTTTGGGCAAAATATTGGGCATTCAAAAATTGATGGTTCCGGGCTACGGATGGAAGAGGAATGATAACACTCGGGATTTGGGCGGCGACAATTTCAAAAAGCGATCCGGCGCCTCCGCGAGATACGATGAGGTGTGCCTTTTGCATTTCCTGCGCCATTTTAGAAAAAGGAAGCAATTCGAACTGCTGAAAATGTTTATGTTGAAGAGGAATTGTTTTTCCTACACCCGAAATGAGTGTTATGGAATACTTTTCGAGCAATTTGTCACTACATTGTAGTGACAATGTATTGACAAATTTCGATCCCTGGGATCCTCCAAAAATGAGAATATGTGTCTTCTCTCCACTTCTCCGGTGCGGGGGAGTGCAAGAAGAATTTTGAATTTTGAATTTTGAATTTTGAAGAGAGGAATAAAAGAGGGGATAGGGATCTTTTCCAAAACTGTGAAATGTCGTATCGGCAAATCGGGAAGCAAATCGGGTCATAATTCCAGGAGAGATGTCAGATTCATGAGAGAAAATTTTCCCTTTGAAATTCGTAAGAAATTTTGCCGCCAAAAGAACCGGAAATCCGACAAATCCTCCCTTGAAGAAAAGAATATCAGGTTGTATTTTTTGCAACAGTTTTTTCGCTTTTCCGATTGAGGTGACAATACGAAAAAAATCAAGAACATTCTGCACTGAGAAATAGCGACGGATTTTCCCCGTTTGAAGGAAATGTACAGGAATATCTGAAAAATTTTCTTGCGCCAGCCTCCGATCAAGCGCGCTGTCGGAAAGAAGTATTTCTACGTGCGTGTTTTTAAGCTCATCTACTAGTTGTCTCAGCGGAAGAATATGACCTCCGGTGCCGCCCCCAATAAGAAGAATTTTCATCTAAAAATAATGTTTTCTGTGTTTTTTGTGCTGAATCTGGGAGGAAATCTGAAGAAGGATGCCAAAACTCAAGAGCGTGGCAAGAAGGGATGTTCCTCCATAGGAAATAAGAGGAAGCGTGATACCGGTATTGGGCAAGAGTGCCAAATTTACCCCGATGTTGATAAAGGCTTGTCCGGCGATCCAAGTGGTAATACCGACGGCAAGAAGTTTTGAAAAACTATCGGATGCATTTTTGGCGATAAAGAATCCTTTGTAGGCTATAAAAAGATACGCTCCAACCAGAATAAGAATACGAAAAAATCCCATTTCTTCGGCAATAGCCGAAAAAATAGTGTCAGATTGAACTTCCGGCAGATAGTCGAATTTTTGAATTGAGTTTTGAAATCCTCGTCCGAACATTCCGCCCGACCCGATAGCAATAAGGGCTTGTTTTACTTGAAATCCGGTATTGAGTGGATCCAAATTGGGATTCAAAAAAACTTTCACTCGATGCAAGATATAGGGTGTTGTCAAAGTGATAATGGTAGCTCCGAAGAGAAACACTCCGATTCCTCCCGCGAAGTGCCTCAGGTTTGCTCCGGCGGTGAAGTAGACTGCGGCGGCGGTAAGCATGAGCACCAATAGTGATCCGAAGACGGATTGTATGGCAAGCAGTATGGGAGGAATTCCGAGTACGACAGTAAAAGGAAGAAATCCACCCTGAAGTGTGGTAGGGTTGTTTTTTCCACTGGAAAAGAGAGCCGCTAGAAATATAATGGTTGCCAACTTTGCCAGTTCTACCGGTTGGAAAGAGAGAGGTCCGAGTTTTAACCAGAGTCTGGCGGCGGTTCCGTAGTGTTGTCCAATAACAATCGTCAAGATGATAAGGACAACCGATATGACGAAGATAAGAACCGATAGTCGTCTCAAGTTTTGAACCGGAAATTTTAATCCGAAAAAAAAGAGGGGAATGCCAATGATAATATGCCAAAAGTGTCTCCAAAAATAAAAATCATTTGCTCCTGTTACTTCAAAACTACTGGAAATAGAGATAGAACTCATCATGACGAGTCCGAAGATAGTGAGTCCGCACAACGTCAGAAACAACCCGCGATCAATTTTCATCGGGGCAATTATCAATTTAAAGAGTCGACAAGTCAACGAGCTTACGAGTCTACAAGTTCAGGGTAGGGACGTAGCATTGCTACGTCCCTACATACTCCACATATTACATACTAAATACTAAATACTAAATACTAAATACTAAATACTATCCTCTATTTCTTTCATGTGCTTCACTCGCTTTTCTATAAGTGTTTTCGTTCCAATATCCTGCCGATAAAAAATTGGTCCTGAAAACTGTTGTATCAGCTCCTCGCAAGCGTTATTTGCTTCGGTGATGTTTTTTCCTTTCCCCAAAATTCCAACCGCACGTGATCCTTTGAGAATTAACGATCCGTTTTCTTCGGCGATCGAGGCAAAGAAGACATTTTCTCCCATAGTATAACGCTCTAGTGGTACGTTTTTGACGGGATTTGTCGGATATCCTTCCGGACAGAGGTATTTTACAACGGTGGCAACCGGTTCAAATGAGAGGGTGCTGATTTCAGATAATTTGCCCTTTATCGCTTTTTCACATACTTCGACAAAGTCGGTTCGAAGTAAAGGAAGGATATTGAGTGCTTCAGGGTCTCCAAATCTGGCATTGTATTCAATTAATTTGACACCTTCTCGGGTCGCAATAAATCCTCCATACATGACACCGACATATTTTTCGTTCAGTTCAGACGCAAGTGCTTTCATGGTTCTTTCCGTAATATCTTGGGCTTGTTGCAGATGATGAGGGGCGAGAAAAGGAAGACTTCCGTGTTCATCACTTACGCACCCCATCCCACCGGTATTTGGTCCGGTATCGTCCTCGAATGCTCGTTTATGATCTTGGATGACAGGACAGGGGAGTACGGTTTCTCCGTCTACAATAGTAATAAAAGAAAATTCCTCGCCGAGAAGCTTTTCTTCAAATACCACTCGTCCGAATTTTTCGATTGAAGATTGAGCGAATTTGATCGCTTCTTCCAGTGTTTCAAAATGATCTCCGGCGACAAGAACGCCCTTTCCTCCGATGAGACCATCTGCTTTGACCACTATTTGTCCATCGAATGTTTCAAAAAACTGGCGCATACCTTGTTCATTTTGGTTCTCAAATACAACAAAAGCAGGAGAAGCATCAATTTTGTATTTTTTGAGCAATGATCGCATAAAACCTTTGGAACTTTCCAATTGTGCACATTGTTGCGTTGGTCCAAAAACGGGAATGTTTTTCGTTTGTAAGGCATCGACGACTCCCTTTGCGAGTGGGTCTTCGGGACCGATAATTACAAAATCTGCCTCAATGCTTTCCGCATATGCGCATACTTCTTGAGGATCGGATGGATTCCCGATTTGAATATGGGCGTTAAGATTTTTTATTCCCGGGTTAACAGCATTCCCCAAATTATAAAGTTCCGGTTTTTGAGGGGAACGAGCGAGGGCATCACAAATCGCATGTTCGCGTCCGCCGTTTCCAATAACGAGTACTTTTTTAGTCATTTTCGAATAATCACTTCTTTCGACAACACTGCACCACGAATTTTACAAGAAAGAAAAGCAATATTCCACCCACAATTCCTTCCACTGAGCCTCTGACAATTTTCCAAATATGTTCTCCCAGAAGATACCCGCTTCCAATAAGGAATGATGCCCAGCAGATAATTCCACTCATGTGAAAAGCAAAAAATCTCCGCGGGTTCATATCCATAGAGCCGGCTATAATCGATGTAACAGGACGGATAGAAGTAAGCATCGCAACGATAAATACGGCTTTGTCTCCGTATTTTCGGAAAAAGGATTCTGCTTTGTGCATACGTTTTTCCGTCAGGTAAATTCTATGTCCATGGCGGTGGAGCCAGTTTCTCGCGCCACGCTTCCCGAGAAAAAAAAGCGTTCCATTGGAAATGGGAGGAATTAGGACGGCTACCAAAAAAAGAAGTAGAACGGACATTTCCGTATTCGTGCGTGCCAGAACAGCTGTAGAGAAAATCAATGTCGAGGCGGGAAGAGGAATTCCGAAATCATCGATAAAAAGCAGAACTGCAAGCGCAAAAACACCGTATTGAACAACGAACTCCTGCATCCGAGATATTGTAGGATACAATTGAGTGATTACAAGCAATCGATCCTAAAGTTGGGCAGGTGTAAGTTTTTTGGTGTCTGATTTAGGAAAAATTCGTGGGCAGGGAATAAAATCCTGTCTTTCTGATGAATCCCGCGTACGCGGGATGAAGAAGAATCTTCATTTGATGTATTTTTATCCGCCTACGCAGAAAACCCCGAGCGTTAGCTCGGGGATGAATGCGTTTGCAATCATCATAAAAGCAGATAGAAAGAAGATTTGCTTCCGACCTTCGTCAAGACTTCGGCGGACAAGACGGCGGATTTCGCGGTACAAAGGCGGATAAACCCGCCGTAGTTCGCCATATGGCGAACGAAGGCTGGGTAAAATAATGAGATACCTCGGG
>JAIPGU010000054.1 GCA_021735575.1 Candidatus Altimarinota bacterium
ATACATTTCCATACCACCCCGCCGGATCCTTGTGAAACCGTTCTAAACTCTCCTTTTCTTCTTCTGTGATTTTCCCCATTTCGAGCAAACACTCAGCAATCTCATCAAATTTGGTGAGTGGGTGAAGATTCAATTTTGCTTTTTCGGCATTGACGCCTGCTTGCGGTGTGTCCCACGAGAAAATAGCAAGGATGTCAGTGACGGTTGCATTGAGTTCTGATCGGAGCGCTTCGGCACTACGGACAGAGCTACCTGCGGTGGAAAGCGCGTCTTCGACGACCAGGATATTTTTATTTTTTTCACATTTTCCCTCGACCATTTTTCCAGCGCCGTGTTCTTTTGGTTTCGGACGAACATAAAGCATCGGCAGGTTTAATTTTTGCGCCACAAATGCCGCCCAGGGGATGCCGGCGGTAGCGGTGCCAGCGACCACACATCCCCTCCCCCCGTGGGAGGGGAATGAGGGGAGGGGGGATTTTTTTTCACCCCCACCTTCGTCCTCCCCCATCAATGGGGAGGATAATAATTCGATTTCTTCCAAAAATGCTTCTACAATCACCTCTCTCGCTTCAGGGATTGAAATCAACTCCCGACAATCGCAATAAATCGGACTGCGAATCCCACTCACCCAGGTAAATGGATTTTGGAAATTCACTTTGACAGCTTGGTGCTGTACGAGAAGCTGGGCGATGGATTTCATTTGGAAATAGTATTGCGTATTACGTATTACGTATCAAGAGGAAAAGGAAAAATGTCTTCCTGAATGTTTTGCAAAGCAAAATGTGAAGGAGCTTCGAAATAAGTATTCAAATGTATTAAGCGGAAGATTCTTCACCTCATTTAATTCGTCTCAGAAAGACGATGTTTATATTCTGTCATCCTGAGCGCAACGAAGGATCTCCGCCACGGCGGACAGGTTCGAAATAATACAAAGAAGATTATTCATTCCGCGTACGCGGGATTCAGAATGACAGGATGTTAAATATTCTTTTCTTCCCTCTTCATTGATTCTGACGGCACTGTTTTTTTAACGGCGTCGGGAACGGCTGCCCCTTGCGCTTCATTTTTATCACGCGCCTCATCGAGCGAGTCTATTTTTGGTTTATCAGTCAAAAGATCATCGCTTACCGTTGGGTCTTTCGCGGCAGCAGCTTGAATCACGGACAGATTATCTATTCCCATGCGGGCTTCGATTTCCGCATCGACAAATTCTTTCTTGCGTCCATATTTCATACGCGAATACTTTTTGATAATTTCTCCCACTTTAGGATTCTTGAGGGATGGATCATAGAGCGTTGCCATAGAGAAAACGCGAGAAGTGGTATTATCGATATTGAGTTTTAAATATGCCTTGTAGTTCGCGATATTAATAATATCCTGTTGAGAAAGAAGCGGCGCATATTCTTTTTCCAAATATTCTCCGTCTTCCGCTCCTACTTTGAAACTCACCATCGTTCCCACATTTCCAAACACTGCATCACGGATACGAGTATCTTTTTGTCCAATGGCAATACCTCCAGCAGATTCTGACAACTGCGCAATATACTGATGCGCCATAATAAGATTGAGACGATATTTCCGCGCTTCGGACAAAATAGAAGCAAACGTGTCCGTAGCGAAATTCTGAAACTCATCGACATACAAGAAAAAGTCGCGACGTTCGGACGCTGGAATATCAGTACGACTCATAGCCGCCATATTAATTTTGGAAACAAGAATAAGTCCCAAAAGTTGCGCGTTGATTCCGCCGATTTTTCCCTTTGAGAGATTGATCAAAACGATTTTTCCATTGTCCATTGATTCCCGCAAATTAAAAGCGGATTTGGTCTGACCGATGATGTTTCTCATCGTGGTATTTGTCACGAACGGACCAAACTTCGAAGTAAAATACGGAATCATTTCCTGTTTTTCTCGTTCACCGGTTTGCGCCATTTCGTGCTCCCAAAAGGCACGTACTACGGGATTACGAACTTTCGAAACTTTGTATCGTTGAAAATCATCATCGATAAAAAGTCGAGGAATATCAATAAGCGTGGCGCCCTCATTCTCATCCGCCATAAGCGTCAGACATCCGTTTCGGAAATAGTGTTGAATACGAGGACCAAAAATTTCGTTTCCGAAAAGTTTTATGAAAATTTCCATCGCATCAAGCGATGCTCGGTCTTGTTCTTCCGGCGTACGTGCGTCAAGCAAATTCAGTCCCATAGGACGTTCACGGTCTCCCGGATCAAATACGATAACATCTTTCGCTCGCTCGCGAGGAACGCACTGCAGTACATCCTCAATCAAGTCTCCGTGCGGATCGATAACACACACCCCTTCCCCGTTTTTAATATCTTGAATTGCCTGATTCCAAAGCAACACAGATTTACCAGAACCTGATTTTCCGATGATATATTGATGTCGACTCCGGTCTGCTTTTTTGAAATGCACAGATTTTTCAAGACCGCGATATACTGATTTCCCAAGCACGATTCCTTCGTTCGGAAGATCGATAGGAGGAGCAAGAACTTTATATTTGAGCCATTTAATGGTCGGAATCTTATTGTAGCGGGCGTCTGGAAAATGGTAGATGGTCGCTAGTTCTTCCGCATTGAGAATGGATGATTGCTCCAAAAAAGCCGGCAGGCGATACCTGAAATTATGTTCCATTATCGGTCCATTGAATTTGTTAATGGGAATAATACGTCGATTTTCAAAACGATTCGTCCCCTTCCCTTCGAAGATATTAAAAGCGACAAAAAGTCCATCCAAAATTTCCTGCGTTCTTCGTGGATCCTGAGAACTGGCAAGCACTCGCAGAGTAGCTTTATATCCGGTCTCATTCGCTTTTTCACCGATTGCTTTGGCGGTTTCTTCATCGGTTTGGAGCATCCGTACATAATGATCTCCTCCGGAGGCTCCCGGAGCATTTGATCCTCCTCCATCTTGCGCCGGATCATATCCCCGAAAAAGAACGCGAAACGGCAAGAAAAGCATACTGAGCAAAGAACCTACAATCGGTATGTGAAACCTTCCTGCTTTTTTCTTTCCTTTGAACATCTGCGTTCCTTGCGCATGCGCTTTGTGTTGCCATCTATCGGAAATTGGGTGCAAAACCAGTTGGATGGCTCCGCGCTCGTTTTCTTCTAATTTAGAAAAAGCGTTGGCAATAGAATTAAGCGCGTCGTCCTCAATTTGTTTGTATGTTTGAATCGGATACCAAAATTTCTCCTCCGTATGAAGATAATATCCGTTTGTGTGGTACCCTTTTTCAGGAGCCAATTCGAATCGTTCTTTCGGTTCCAGTATCTCTATTTCAGCCGACTCATAAAAAGACGTAACCTGCTTCTGAATAATTTTCTGGTAGTAAGGATCACACACAATTACGAAATGAAGCTCTTGATTGAGAAATTGTAATTCAAACGATATTTGCGGTTCTTTCCAAGGAATACGTTTTATCCAAATATTCCAAAGATTCAAATCGCGTGTTTCATGCAGAGAACGAAAAAACTGTTGCGCTTTCCCGATTTGTTCGTGGAAATCTTTTTCGGTTTGTTGTTCTTTATCGAGTTTGGAATCGTTCCGAGGAAGCGTGATACGCAAATGAACTAATTTTGATTCTGCTCGCTTTCTATGCCAATATCGGAGGAAAAATAGTGCCGGAAAAAAGAGTACAAGAAGCGCAATACCAATAAGTCCTATTCCCATCCACAGGGGGAAAAGAATATTTGGCGCTTCCGAAGCGATAGTTTCCATGAAAAATACTTCTCCTCATTATAGCACAGATAAGAGGAGATTACAAGACTACGAGACCACCCATTCAATAAATTCAGGGCAGGCAAAATTACGAGTTTTGAAGTGTATACTGGGAGTATACATTCAATTACGAATTACGAGTTACAAATGACGAATTAAAAAGTGCATTCTCGTTAGGGAGGGGTCATTGGTTATGATTTGTCATTCGTCATTTTTAATTTGTAATTCCGCCCTGTGAAATTTTATTTTACAAGGCGGTTAGCACTCCATTGATTTTTTTGCTAAATTCCGCTACAGTATAAGAGTTAAACAACCTCAAAGAAGGTATTTACTTTTCGACTCTCTGACTCTCAATCTCTCTCACTTTTCTTCATGGCAGATGATTTTTACAAAGTGCTTGGCGTGTCCAAAGAGGCTTCCAAAGCGGATATCAAAAAAGCGTACCGAAAGTTAGCACAAGAGCATCATCCCGACAAAGGAGGAGAAGAACAAAAATTTAAAAAAATAAATGAAGCGTATGAAACGCTTTCTGATGATCAAAAACGATCGCAATACGATCAATTCGGATCAGCAGGTACGAACGGAGGTTCTGGTGGAGGAAGCGGTTTTTCCGGATTTAGTGGCGGATTTTCAGCGAGTGATTTCGGAGGAATGGAAGATATTTTCTCTTCTTTTTTTGGAGGGGGGCGATCAAAAACAAAATCTGCTGCTTCACGTGGATCTGATTTGGAAGTAGATATAGAAATAGGGTTCGACGAAGCGCTTCGTGGAACAACCAAATCATTCACTTCACGCGCTTTCGAAAGTTGCGAAAAATGTGATGGAAAAGGGGGAACAGGTCACAAAAAATGTGCTTCTTGCCAGGGAACCGGAGCTGTTTCTCAACGGTTTCAAACCCCTTTTGGAACCGTCTCCCAGCAAATATCTTGCCCCGAATGCCAAGGAGAAGGTTCGCAGTTTGAAAAAGTGTGTTCCTCTTGTCACGGAGAAGGCAGAAAAGAAGGAAAAGGAAAAATTGAAATAAAAATTCCGGAAGGAGTGGAAGATGGAATGACACTTCGTTTTAGTGGCAAAGGAGAATCCGGAAGACGGGGAGGACCGAAAGGAGATTTATACGTTCATGTGCGAGTCAGCCCTTCCAAAAAATTTCAACGAAAAGGGCTTGATATTATTTCCGATCTTTCCATTTCCGTATTTGATGCCATTACCGGCGGGAAATTCGAAGTACAAACATTTTGGAAACGCATGACACTCACCGTGCCCGAAAATACTCGTGACGGACAACTTCTGCGTATCCGTGGAGAAGGAGTAAAGTCGGGAGGGCGAACGGGGGATCACTTGGTACGTATCCAGTATGAAATGCCAAAAAAAGTTTCCGCTACGTTAAAAGAGTTATTGAAAACAGCAAAAAAAGAGGGCTAGCAAGGGGGGAACTGACAGAAAAATAGTAGGGGCGTAGCACTGCTACGTCCCTACGGGGAATGTTGTTTGTATTTTTATACAAAATACGAAATACATAATACGAAATACTAATTTTGTATACTGGGAGTATACAGTAGAATTCATATTTTAAAATTGAGTCATATATAGCTAACCAATTATAAAATTACACAAATGAAAGAATATTCCTTCGGTATTGTCATCTCGACCGAGTCCCGCCAAGACCAGCTATAGGGAAGAGTCAAAAGAAAAGAAGTGATTTTGATGGAGAAAAGAAAAAAGGAAACGAAGGAA
>JAIPGU010000055.1 GCA_021735575.1 Candidatus Altimarinota bacterium
AGACTGTGTCATTTTATAATTGGTTCGCTCTATCTGCTTTTATGATGATTGCAAACGCATTCATCCCCGAGCTAACCGTGCTTCGCCATAGCGGCTACGCGACGGCGAGCGCTCGGGGTTTTCTGCGTAGGCGGATAAATTTTCTGCTGGTTCAATCGTGTCGATTGAACCGTGGTTTTTTTACATACAAAACCAAATGCTTTGGTTCAGACTGGAGATCTGAACCAGTGGTGGATGCGTCATAAGAAACATGTTTCACGTAATACTTAAAATTGCCCCGGGTGTAAACCCGGGGATCTTTTGAAAGGGGTTTCCAAAGGGGAGGGGAACCCTCCCCAAGGTCTGTGGCGGGGTTTGATGAACCTCGCGCCTTGCGAAGCCCTTCGGGTTCTCGCCATTCAGGCAAAAGCGGTAGCTTCTGCCTAATGGGGTTTCACTTTTACATGTAACACACACTTCATAGCCATGTTTTTTTTCTATCTTTTTTCCAGCACTTCGCAGAAGCCGAGAATTTCTTGTTTCTGAACTTTTGTACGAAGAGATTCGACTGTATCGTCCTGATCTATCAATACTTTCCTTTGAAGTACCGTTTCTCCTGCGTCAACTTCGGCACTTACTCGATGAATAGTAGCTCCTGTATATCGCTCTTCATGTTCCAGAACTTGTTGGTGTACAGCATCTCCTTTGAGTCCGGAGAATTTTGGCAACAGAGATGGGTGAGCATTCAATGTAACACTTCCAAATTGGTCGCAGTAGAGATTCGAGAGAATTCGCATCCATCCAGCGAGTAAGACATAATCTGGATTGTGGGTTCGTAGAATGTTAATAAGAGATCGATCGTATTCCTCTCTTGAAGTGTCAGGAGGGGCTGGCAATATCTCGATAGCTCGTATCTTCGCTTTTTTCGCCTTTTCCAATGCAAGACATTTTGGTTGATCAGTCACGAAGAGTGAAATATCAACATTTGGTATACGTCCTCTTTTTTTTGCCTCCAATATTCCTTGAAATGTTGTTCCGTTACTGGAAGAAAAAATGGCGATATTCTTTTTTTCGGGTGGGGCGGGGAGAATCTTGGAAAATACCGGCAAAAGCTTTTTCATTTCTTCTTCCGCGCTGGCTTTCATGTCTGGCTCAATCTCTATTTCCGCACTGGCACTATAAATTCCTTTTCGCTGTGTCCACATTTGATCAATTTCTGCAGAGAGAGAAAGTTCAGGATTGACTCGTTGGTGTTTTGAAGCGGGGAGCGACAAAAGATATTTTTTTACATCGCTGAATCGCGTATTTACGAAAACAAAGACACCCGTTTTTTTTAAATTTTGAAAATTTTTTGAGTTTTCGATGGTGCTACTCCCCGTAGCGACAATCCCCGAAAAATTACGACAAAAATCATGCGTCACACGCTGTTCTACTTCTCGAAATACCTGGAATCCATGCTTGGCAATAAATTTTTCGGATGGTTCTCCCAAGATGAATTCAATTTCTTCGTCAATATCAGCAAAGGGGAGGTTTGTTATGCGGGCAAGGGCATGACCAAATGTGGTCTTTCCACATCCTCGAAAGCCGATTAACACAATGTTTTGTTTTTTCACTTTCTTCTTATATCTGAATTTGCAAAAAAAATCAAATCTCGGTAGGCTGTGTCAGCCTTTTAAAAACAGAAATAAACATTATAGATCATGAAAAATAAGATACGGACGTTGTTTTTTTTACTGAGTTTTTTGCTCGGAGTATCAGGACAAGACGCAGGAGCCTTTGCTCGGTTTCGAGATGATGCCGAAATTCCCACATGGGCTTTGGAATCGGTGGATATGCTGAGGGAAGCTGGTATTATGACCGGATTCGGAGATCAAACATTCAGACCCGGGAAAGTGCTGAATCGTGCGGAAGCATTGGTTGTTCTTTTTCGAACAAAGGGTGTTGATTTAGAGGAAACACAGGTTCGTCAGAATAATTTTTCTGATGTTCCATCGGACGCATGGTTTGCGAGAGAAGTGGGGGAGGCAGTTCACTTGGGGTGGATTAATGGATTTCCAGACGGTACATTCCGTCCAAACAAAGCGGTTAATAAGGCGGAGTGGGCGACAATTGTCATGCGTGCGTTTGGAATAGAGGATGATCAAGAAAATCCAGAATTTCGTGATGTTCCCTCCAGTGTTTGGTACACCCAAGCGGTGTATAGCTTGGCGGCAAATGATCTTCTGAGAGTTCGCGGAATGAATTTTTTCCCTTCTCAGTCCGTCACTCGTGCAGAAGCGGCATGGATGATCGCTCAAATCATGGGAAAACCTCGTCTTATGGGCAAGTCTCAAACGAATGATTTTGAATCCTATGCTCAAAAGCGTGATTCACGTCGTACCGCCATTAGACCTAGAGACTTTAATCCTTACCAACAAGGATACGATATAGAGAAGCAGGAATTAAAACTGAATGTTGTCCCCAAAGAAGAATCAATTCTTGTGCGTCGAGATTCCGACTGGGTAGATATGGGAGTTATTCACGCAAAAAATGCGCTTGAAGATAAAGCGCAGTTACACTCTTTAGAGTTGAAATTTATTTTCGCAGAACCGAATGTCGGCCCGGAATCGAACTTTTTGTTTCACATAGAAGGAGGAGGGTTCGAAAAAGAACAAAAGGTGGGACCGACGGGGAATATATTTATCCCGGGAATAGATATATATCTGGATCCGCAAGAGGAAATGGAATTTTCAGTGTCTTTGAAACCGTCAGGGGATATGTCTTTTTATGCGAGCGAGGGAGGGGGAGAATTGTCTTTGTTTCGAGCTACCGGCTCTATGATTGGTACTTTTAATCGAGATAATCCTGCTCGCAACGGTTCGTACAGATCGGCTCCTATTGGTATTGAACAGAGAGAATTTACACCTCTCACGTTTCGACCATAAAAAGGTTGACAGAGAAGGGTTGAAAACTACAATTCGCCACGATGATAAAAGTTACCAAGCGTGATGGTGAGTCGGGAGAGCGTTTACTAAAGCGTTTCTCTTCTCATATTAAATCTCGGCGGTTATTGCAGAAATTTCGTGCGTTGCGTTATTTTTCCCCGAAAGACCGGAAAATAAAAGTACGCATGGTGGCTATTATGCGAGAAAAACATAGAGAGGAAGCGAAGAAGAAACAGTTTCTTGGATAGGAAAGCAATTATCAACGATCAATAAAGATGGAGGCGGAAAGACTGGTTTTTTTGGTTGTTACAGAATGAATATACAAAATTCTTTACATGAGGCGGAAAAAGAACTGCACGTATTAAAAAATCCAAGACTTGAAGCGGAAGTGCTTTTGTGCGCTGTGCTTCACTGTGATCGCGTGTTTTTGAAGTCTCATCCGAAAAAAAAAGTTTCGTGGTGGCGCTTTCTATTGTATAAAAAATTTGTTCAAAAAAGAAAAAGAAAAATTCCTATCGCATACATTATCGGATACAAAAATTGGGGTGGAATGCGCGTTTTAGTGAATAAACAGACGCTTATTCCTCGTGACGAAACGGAGGTTTTATGCTCCCATATAGAGGGACACAAGCGTTTATTTCTTCCCCGCTCTCTGCTCGACATAGGAACAGGAAGCGGATGTATCGCCATGTATTTGGGGCATAAGTATCCGAAAGCAAATGTGATAGCACTTGATAATTCTGTCTTGGCACTGCGTGTTGCGAGGAAGAATCTCCGTCGTTTTTCGGGAAGAGTTTGTGTCATTTCCTCTGATTTGTTGGAGAAAATTTCTCCTCACAGCATGTTTGATATCATTGTTGCGAATTTGCCCTATGTCCCCCAAGGAGCGGATGTAACGTCAGAAATCGGAAAAGAACCTTATAAAGCTATTTTTGGAGGAAAGGATGGATTGGATGTTGTACGAGCTTTGGCAACGCAGTTGCAAGAAAAAGAGATTCTCTTCCGAGAACTCTGGCTTGAATTTTTGCCATCTCAAAAAGAAGCAATACAGCGCATATTTTCTTCATATAAAGTTGTTTTTTTCCCTGATTGCGGAGGGAGCATTTTTTTTGCTTTGGTACAAAGACAAGCCTAATGCTTTTTTTTGGCGTATTCCGCTACAAAGATCCCGACCGATGCCGCGATAGGAATAGAAAGAATCATGCCCAAAATTGCCATGGGGACACCACCGAGAGCGTTTCCCAAGACTCCACCGATGGCGAGCGCCAAAATGACGACTACTGACGGTAAGCCCGTGACGCGTTCCATCACAAGTGGTACAAGTAGGTTCCCTTCTAGAAATTGTACGAGAATAATCCATCCTATGACTGCCAAAAGCAGTACCCAAGAGACATTCAGTGCGATAAGTCCAGACAAGATGCCGGTAATCAAGACTCCAATGTAAGGGAAAAGTTCCATAAATCCTGCCAAAAGCCCGATAGTGGCGGCATACGGCATACCAAAGAAGTATTCAAGGATTTTCATTCCGACATACATAGCCGTTCCGACAGAAATCATAAGAATAAGTTGACCTCGAAACCAATCGGACATTTTATTTTGAATACGAGCTGTTTTCTCTCGGATATAATCTCTGTCTCGTTCCGGAAAAAGGGCGAGAATAAAGCTTCCGATTATTTCTCGTTCCATTAATAGAAAAAAGAGCACTACAAGTGCGAATATGAAGTTAAATACTCCTTGGAATATACCACTCACAATCACAAAGGTAGATCCAGCGACGCTTTGTAAGTTGCGGGATATGCTGGAGAGGTTATCGGTAATGAATTGTTGTACAGCTGTCGGATCAAATCGGAATCGTACGAGCAGTTCGTGAATGAATGGAATTTCCGCTTGTCCATCTGAAAAATAAAGACGTAAATCTTTTGAAATAGAGAGAAGCTGTTGTCCTAAAATGGGAACAATGCTGTAAAATAAGATTCCCAGAATCCCAAGAAAAATAAGATAGATGAGTAGGATAGCAAGCGGACGTGGAATTCGGTGTTTTTCGAGAGAGCTAACGAGCGGAGAAAGTCCTAGAGAAAGGAAAAAACAAATGAGTGTTATCGTTATAATAGTTTGCAGCTGAACGAAAATTTTTCCGAGAGTTAAAAAAATCGCAACGATCAAGATAACTTTGATAATCGTTGTTGTGGGAATATCTATTTCTACTTTTTGGACAGAGTGTGTGGTCCTGGACGGAACTTTCACGGGAGAGGATTTCTCTTGAGTTGCCGGCTTTTTCTTATAAAGTTTAGCAATTTCATTCAATTTATCCGAAAGCCTGTCCAAAAAGTTTTTCATCAGCACCTATTTTGACAAGGTCGGCAAAAAATAGCAATAGAAGTTTAGAATGTATACTGTCCCAGTCGCTAGCATAGCTACGCCTTTTCAAGGCGAGGCTTTCAGCTGGTACACACAATGTGGTAAGGTGGGAACATGAGAAGAGGGATACATACAGTGCATGATTTAAAAGTCCACATAGTATGGGCA
>JAIPGU010000005.1 GCA_021735575.1 Candidatus Altimarinota bacterium
ATCGTCACATCTCTGTAATACTGGACGAGAAAGAAAGTCTACGCGAGTCACTCTTTGGCGAAGGCGGGGAATCGTTCTTTCTCATCCAGAACCACTTCTCTTGTACCTTCTTTTTCTTCCTTTGCCTATACTAGGCGGGTAAAACTCCGGCGGGAATTCATGAATTATCACGCGACAGGATACTCGTCACTTCGCCCTTCGACAAGCTCAGTGCTCGTTAGAGAACGCCACAATATTCGCTTCCTTCCTACCGGAAGTCGCTCATTTGTGGACGCGAACCTTATTCCGCTTCGCGGAATATACGGTTCGTTCCTGTCGCGGGGACCATAAGAAAAAAGCCATTCGCCCCCTTTTTGGGGGGGCTGGTTTACACGCGACAGGATATTCTCTCATTCTTGTCCGCCTTCGGCGAACTGCGAAGTCGAAAAGTTTTTCAATCCTCGCTTTGCTCGGTGAAAAACCGAACCTTTCGGTTCTCATCCTGTCATTTGCACAGCAAATAAGAAAAAATCCTCACCCCCCTTTGGGGGGTATGGATTTTTTCTTGTGTGGTACACGCGACAGGATTCGAACCTGTGACCCCCGGTTCCGAAGACCGGTGCTCTATCCAGCTGAGCTACGCGTGCTCGTCGTCACTGGGCTGCAGTAACTTCGGTTCGACTTCGTCGACCCTTCGTAACTTTGCCCGTTCCTCCTCTCCCCAAAAAATCTTCGATTTTTCGGGGACCCCATTAAAAGAACAATTCCTTCCTAGCTTTTTTTGTTCCGTCCTCGCTCCTTCTCGTCCGCCGCGGCGGAATTCTCGAACTCATTGACGGAATTTCTCGATACACTCGAAATCCCTATTCGTTCTCAACTACCCCATTTTCGGAGAAAAAAATGAATTTCATTCTTCCTTCTCCATTCTCCATTACAAAGAACTCGCGCATGGTATCAACTCTTCATTTTTTTTCAAGAGAAGACTTGTGTTTCTACGTTATTTCTGGTATAATAACTGGATTTGTTTTCGAATGGCATGAAAAATATATTCCGAGCTTTCCTTCTCGCTCTCACCTTCGGAGTCGGTGCAAAAGCAATTATCGAACGAATGAAACAAGAGAAAACAGGGACCTTTCTGAAACAGAAAATACAAGAAACGATCCCTTTTGCGAATCATTTCAACAAGAGAAAAATACGAAGTCGTACTCATTCATGGAAACGATTTTTTCGAGAAAATCATGCTTCTATTGTTATTCTAAGTATAGTTGGTCTCTCTTTCCTGGGTTCAAGTTTTCTTACTGATTTTTCGCATCTTTTTAGAGCCAGCCTTATTGGACTTCAGGAAACAAAATTTACCGGAACCCTTTCCCCCATCGAAAAAGTACCCAACTGGGTTGCTCTTACCGATGCTGAACGAAGGATGACATTTGATCAACTTCCCCCCACGAAACTGATTCCTCTCCCCGAATACAATATACTGCAAATGAAGCAGGGAATGGACTATTCAACAGGTCATGAAACAGAAAGAAATACCTACCTCACCTATCCTGTGCCAAATCTCGGAAACTACAAACTGGACGCCCAAGAAGGACAAGGATCTCACACCGGAATTGACATAAAAACACCCATTGGGACTCCCGTACGAAGCATTGCAAATGGCATTGTTTATAAAACGGGGAATCAAACAACCGGATTCGGGAAACATATTGTTGTAGCCCACGTGGGAATTCCTGACCCAGAAAATATCGATACAAAAACAACTCTTTTTTCCGCTTACGCGCACCTCAATGAAATTTTGGTGCGAGAGGGTGAATCAATAACAAAAGGGCAAATAATTGGAAAATCAGGAGAAACTGGCATGGCGACAGCTCCCCATTTGCACTTTCAGATTGATCGATCCGATGCACCATTTTTCCCTTACTGGCCGTTCACATGGAATGATGTACAAAAAGCCGGTCTGAATTCTTATTTTGAAGCGGTAAAACAAGGGATAGGGAAAGAACGAGGAGAAAAATACACGGTTCATCCGATGAACTTTGTCGCGCAATTCAAACACTATATCGGTACGGAAAATTTGGTTGCATCCACTGTGACAGAAGTCCCAGTTCCTCAAAAGAAAATAGTTTCTCCCCCACCAGCGATACTCCCTGAATCTGATTCTTCTCAGCCAGAACCAACCGAACCCAATCCTGAAAACTCTCTGCCACTCAATCAAAATGACATCGTGTTTATGACGGACAGAGTCTACATCCCCGGAGAAGAAAAAATTGTTCGTATTCATGTTTCAAATCCTGATCTCATTGCTCAAAATGGAATTGAAATATCATCCACCCTCCGCGATCTAGCGGAAGTAACGCCCCAAAAACTCACAAAAGAAAGCTTTAACAATGGCGTAGCAGAAATACGTATCCGAGCAAAGGGAGAAAATACCTTCAAGATGATCGCTACAGGAGAATTTGGAGAAATTAAATCAGATAGTCTTCGCGCACAAATATTTCAGGATATTGAACCCGGAGATGCTGACGAAGAAGCTATTTCTTTTTTGAAACGAGAAGGAATTATTGCTGGATATCCGGATGGAACCTTCCGTCCCGATAACACACTGAATCGCGCAGAAGCAGTTAAAATTCTGCTAACAGCCAATGATATTAGCATCACAAACCGTCCTTCCGTTTTTCCAGATGTTCCAGAACGAAGTTGGTTTAACAACTATGTTGCCACCGCCGTTATGAAAGGAATTGTGAATGGATATGGAGATGGAACCTTCAAGCCGGAGAATACCATATCACGGGCTGAATTCCTCAAAGTAGCTCTTGAAGCCGCCAACGTAGAACTCCCATCCGATATTTCTGTGGACAGTTATCCGGATGTCCGAACCGACGACTGGTTTGCACCCTATTTTGAAATTGCTAAGAAATATGGCTTCCTTTCCGTCCAACGAGGCGGATATATTGTCCCTAGCCAACCCATTACTCGATCGGAAGCTGCGAATGTAATTTACGAATTGTCTCGTTTGTAAACGAATAGTGAAACCCCGTTAGAAAAGAGCTATAACTCCTCCTTCGTTCATTATTTGACATTTTTTGGAAAATAAGTAAAAGGAATACTAGATGAAAAAATTTATTTTCCTTTTTTTCTTCGGTGTATTCAGCACTTTCGGTTCTCCTGCTTTTGCTCAAGAACTAGAATTCGAAGTAATTCGCACCCCCGAAACACCAGGGTTTTTTATGGTGCGCATTTTTCCCGGAGAGCGCAATACCCCTTTCCCTCTGCGAGACATATACGTTGCAAACTATAACGACAGTGATGCTTCTCATTACAAAGAATTACTTCCATTTTTACGAGAAATAGGGGGGAAAGTAGTTCCTAAAGATGAGATTGAAAAATACACACAGAGCAAACACAACCGAATCGTCATACTTGGCGAAAGAAAAGAAGGATTTCTTCATTTTCAAACAGAAAATCCAGAACAAATACTCGAAGAGTTTGAATCATTCGCTCGAGAAAACCTGGGACCGGTAATTCTGGAAGATGTAAGTGTCGACTTTGGTGGAAACGTGAGTGAAGTATTTCCTGAGAAAATACACCATGTAGGAGTCGAACCGGTATTTTTTATCGGAAAAATGGAACGTCCTCTCAAAACACGAATGGAGATTTCCGCTATTTCCGCCGATGGGGAAATTCGAGCAACCGCGCCCCTTCATTTGGAAGATAATGAAGCCGCGCGAGGAGCTTTGGCGAAAGAACTCCCCAATATATGGGAAGACCTCTGGCAAAGCACAAAACAAAAAGCATCTTTTTCCCATTGGGGCTTTTCATTGAACTGGAATGATCTTTTCCCGGCATTGCTTTTTGTGCTCGGAGTACTGGTAATTTTCTTTGCCCTTCGTGCTTCTCAAAAGGAAAAAAAGTTCAACCGGGATGTTGATACATGGATTGACCTCCCCCCTGATCAATGGAGCCAAGATATTCCGTTTGAAGTGGAGAAAAGGGAAAAGTAGTACGTATTTCGTATTACGTATCACGTATATAAAAAACGAAGTGTATACTGGGAGTATACAAATGAATATTAAAGGTAAAATGTTAAATGTTAAAAAAAACTCTAAATCTCAATATTCAAAAAATATCAAATTCCAAAATCCTAACACGGAGGACATACTAAATATTGTTTTGAATATTGATGCTTGAAAATTATTTTTACCTTTTACATTTAGCATTTTATATTGCTTCCTATTGATAATTGTTTATTAATTTTTTCCCCACAATCCCCTTTTGGCCACCTTTGCTTCTTCATGATATACACTAAATTCTTCTTTCCGACTGAATGGGAAATACAAATACCCTCGCGCAAAACCACCTTTGAGAAGTTCTGCATTCACATCCACCTCCTTTTCGGTAAAAACATACGCCAAAAGACGCTGATACACATCATACGTATCCCCTTCTTCATCCAAAATGAGGCATACACGATCACTCTCTTGTAATAATTCTTTCGTTTTGTGGTATGCCTCCATGCCAAATCGCTGAATCGGTTTATCCTCATCTTTGGTTTCTGGCGTATCAATCCCGATAAAACGCACGCGAAGTCCGTCTTCTACTTCTATCGTGTCTCCATCTACCACGCGATCCAACGTGCGCCACTGACAATCATCAGGGAAATGGGCTTCTTTAAAATCTTCTATTGAATACGTTTTTTGTTCAACAGTTTTCTCTTCTTCCGGAATAAAGTCCGAAAGATTTTTTTCTTTATTCGGAAGCACCGAACTCGCACATCCCGTGAGAAATAAAAGAAAAATGAGAAAGTATTTTTTGAACATCAGAAGAATATTACAAAAAATATATCATTCATTCCATATCAAAAAATAAAAAAACGTCTTCCTGATCCGCCGCAGGCGGAGAAGAATCTCCGCCACGGCGGACAGGTTCGAAATAATACAAAGAAGATTCTTCGTTTATCCCGCATACGCGTGATTCCTCAGAAAGACAAAATTTTTCTAAGCCCTCACTCATAATTCCATTTTTTTTCTGCCCGGAACCGGCGCTTCCTCCGATACATCTTCTGTCACTTCTTCAGAAGCAAGCTTCGGCGTGCGCTTCAAGAAAAGAAAAATAGCTACCAATGGCATAATTACCGCAATCCCCAACCGCCAGAGCATCAGCACCCCTAGCTCATCATAATTTTGAGGAACAATCACTTCTCCGATACTGTCAGTTACCTCCCGCGTTATTATAAAAATCTTATTGAGATATTTCGTCAAAAGTTCTCCCCCCGTCAACGCCAAATTCATAAACGATGCCCCAACCGCAAACCATGTGGCGCGGTTTCCTTTTGGCGCATAATACGCAATCAACGCCAACATCGGCACCATAGACACATGGACCAATGGACTGCCCAGCGCCGTGTCAAACAACGCCACTGTTCGTGCGCTCACTCCTAACATTTCGTGCACCCCATAATACATCCCAAGTTCGGGCAAAGACATGAGCCCCTCTACAATCACAAGAAAAATCAGCACCGACCGAATTGGACGATTCGCAATGAAATCCGCACAAAACCAAAGCACCCCCAATGCCACTCCCGCTCCAATCTGAGCCAATACTCCATAGAACTGCTGATCGAATCCTAATTCATCAATAGCCCACCAGGTGAGTCCCGGTCCAGTGCTTGGTGTTGCCCGATAAAGGAAAAGCGCCACAAGTGTAAAAACCAACACTTTTAGCTTTGTTGAGGGAATCCCCCGCGTTACGAAAAAAAGCATCAAAGAAAGTAAAACCAACGATACAAGAAATACAATTTCCTGTGCATACGGATGGTCAACCGTTGCCATAACGATAGAAAACACCGCAAAAGCGATTCCTCCCCCTATGATTTTTATATTGAGCGGTTTTACTGTCTTCTCCTCAATTCGATCGAGCCTTATAAAAAAAGCTCCCGCGCATGAAATCAAAGGAAGTGCCAAAGTCATCCAAAAAATTGTTTCATAGGAGACATGAGCCGCCAAATATCCTCCAAGTCCCGCCACTGAAAACCCAGCCAAACTCAGCGCCAATCGTCCCAATACCTGAACCATTGAAAGATCCGCTTGTATATCTTTTTCTGTGCGAACAACACGTTTTCCATTTTTAATTTCATGACGTTCTACGACTTCAGTCGTCATGGTATCGGCTGTCACGTCTTGAATCACAAATCCAAATGTGGTGCATATCGCCGATAGCAGATAAATCGTGTACTCATCTCCCATCCACATAACAAAATCATGTCGCCCAGCAAGTCCTGCCAGAATCACAGCTCCCAGCGCTATACAAATCGCTCCGAGAAAAATATAAATTTTCCTGCGTGAACCAAAAATCTTTACCGAATCCACCATCTGCCCAAACACCATTTTGAGCGTCCACGGCACCATCACCCAGACGGAAATCATAATGAGTTGTTCGGCAGACAACCCTAATTGTTCCTTTTGCCAGAAGGACAATGCAATAGCACTAAATCCGGAGAGTCCGTATGCGAAGTAAACGAGAAGAAGTGGAATATATCGCTTCCGCAACGCACGAATGGGCGTCAAAAATGCCTTGTCGAGTTTTTGGAGGAACCAATTATTTTTGTGCATACGAAAAAAATATCCTCCCCACTCTAAAAAAACTATTCCGAAAGGCAATACTTCTTTAGACCTTATGACCTCGTAGAACTTCGTTTTGCTTTAACCTTCTCAACCCCATTCCCTTTAGCTGTCGAACTTTTTCAGATTTCATTCCAAGTTTCTCTGCAATTTGTTCTCGTGAGAGTCGATCATAACCGCAAAGACCAAATGAATATTTCAATACTTCCGCCTCCTCTGGAGGAATATCATTCAAAGCAAATTCTATATCCCTCATAAGTTCAGTATGAGAAATTGTGTCCTCTGGAGAAATACTCTCCCCTGGAAGTATATCTCCCAAAGTTCTCTCATTCTCTTCACCGAAAGTATTGTCTAACGAAGAAATGTGTTGAGAATCTCGTAAAACATCTTCTATGTCTCCTGTTGTCATATCAACCGTAGCACCAACATCTAAGATTTCATCAAAAGATGGTTCTCGACCATTTGTTTGCCGAAATGCTTCGATTTCTTTTTTCACTTTTGACAACCTACCCAATGTACTCTCTGGAAGACGTATGGTTCTACCATTTTCCGAGAGCGCCCGCAAAATTGAGTTCCTAATCCACCACACCGCATAGGAAATAAATTTAAAACCGCGCGTTTCATCGAATCTTTCTGCCGCTGTTATCAATCCTATATTCCCCTCATTAATCAGATCTGGAAGCGATATTCCCAATCCTTGATACTTTTTTGCCACGGATACCACAAAGCGAAGATTCGCTTGTACGAGTTTGTCGCGACTTTCGTTTGGATCCCCTTCTTTAGATTGCTGAGCAACTGCCACTTCTTCCTCGGGACTCAAAAAAGGAAATTTGTTTATTTCTTGGAGATAACGGTTTAAACTCTCATTTTCTTGTCTCATATTTCATCTTTTAATGTTTTTTTAACATTTGTCAAACAATCCCCATTGGTGATTATCCCTTGATCGCAAGTTGCCTCTATTGTTGTCATCTCGACCGAAGCGCAGTGGAGCGGAGAGATCTCTTTATACATGGTGCACAAAAGGGATTTCTCCATTTCGTTCGCCAGGGCGAACTTCAGTCGAAATGACAAATGTTCACTTACTTGTTTTCAGGGGATAGTTACTTCCCCATTAATAGTGAAACGAAAATTTAATAACTGACCATCCTATTTCCCAAACAAACGAGCCCAAAAACCCTTCTTTCCGGAAAATTTTGCTTTTCGAAATGTCTTCTTCAATCGCTTCATACGTTGTTTGAACTCTCTCAAAAAATGAGTTCTATTGATCTCTATGTCTTGTACTTTTGTCCAAATCTCTTCCGCTTGACGAACATAGCCTTTGACCACTTCTTCCGACTCTCCAAGCTTATAAAGTTCAAAACACATCTGTCGAATTTGAGAATCCTTTCCCAAAAATTCTTCTCTTTTCTCTTTGAAAAACGATTTGTCGAGCGCCATATGAAATTCCTGCAACACCTGATGAAATGAATTGTTTCCGTTGGTGTCATCCAGTTTCCCCGCAAAATCCATTTTCATTTTTTCAAAAAGAGGTTGTAATGATTTTTGTTCCTCTCGTTTTGCTTCAATCTCTTTTTCAATCTGTTCAAATCGTGATTCCAATTCTGCTTTTTGCTGTGCAAAAGACTCTTCCAATCGTTTCATACCTTGCTGTACCGTCTCCAATTTCTGAAGATAATTTTTCACCAATACCTGCTCTTGCTCCTGCAAATACGCCACAATAGTCGCTTTCCATTCTTCTTTTGTGGAAGGCATGGGAGCAGCAGTCTCTACCGGCGCAGGGGCAACCGGAGTCTTCACCGCATTAGTAGTAGTATTCTGAGGCACTACCGGAGGAGGGGTTGGAGAGGCTGGAGGCGCTTGAGAAACATCTGCCATATCACTTTATTATACCAGAAATGAGGCGAGATTACAAGACGACCCACCTTCGCTAAAGCTACGGTGAGGCAAGCAAGACTACGAGATAACAAGATTACAAAATAAGAATCTCAAATAACAAACAAATGCCAAATATGAAACTCGAAATTACAAACTATTTTTTGTTTCGGATTTGTATTTTTGAATTTGATATTTATTTGTTATTTGATGCTTGGGATTTGTGATTTCATACATGATACGTACTACGTTCTTCATACTACTATCCCCATTTGACGAATAACCGAAAAACTCTAACAATCGGCGTCGAAATGCCTCGTCACAAAACTGTTCCCGTTTCTGTTGGAAATGTTCGCATCGGCGGAGAAAACCCCGTGGCGATCCAATCTATGACCAATACCGATACTGCTGACGCCCAAACCACGGTCCAGCAAATTCTGGAACTCGAACACGCCGGATCTGAAATCATGCGCCTCACGGTCAATAATGATGACGCCGCGCGTGCCGTCCCCCGGATCGTAGAAAAAGTACGCCGCACATCAACAATCCCGATCGTCGGAGACTTTCATTTTAACGGAAATATTTTGCTCCAAAAATTTCCCGACTGTGCCGCTTCACTCGACAAATATCGTATCAATCCCGGCAACGCAGATCAAAAAAACTTTCGGGAAATGATAGAAACAGCCCTTACACACAACAAACCCATTCGTATCGGCGTCAATGCCGGATCGGTTAATCGATCCATCTTGGACGACTGTATGAAAAAAAATGGCACACGAAAAAGCCCCCTTTCTTCTGATGCAGTGCTGGAAGAAGCGGTAGTTTCATCAACCATCACTTCTGCTCAAGAAGCAGAAAAACTAGGCATGAAAAAAAATCGTCTGGTACTCTCCGCCAAAATGTCTTCTGTTCATTCGGTCATTTCGGTCTATCGAACGCTCGCCAAAAAGTCAGATTATTGTCTGCATCTCGGGCTGACCGAAGCCGGAAGCGACACCCAAGGAATCGTCCAAAGTTCTATAGCTCTCGGCATACTGCTCAACGAAGGCATTGGCGATACTATCCGCGTTTCGCTCACCCCTTCCCCATCGGTTCCCAGAACGCAGGAAGTGGAAGTCTGCCGACAGATTTTGCAAAGTTTAGACCTGCGACACTTCTCCCCTCGTATTATTAGTTGTCCCGGATGCGGACGGACATCCAACGAGGAATTTCAGAAGTTGGTTCTTTCTTTGAACACAAAAATTGTTCAACAAATGAAGACGTGGCGCACACAATACCCGGGATCTGAAAGCCTGCGCATAGCCATTATGGGATGTGTTGTAAACGGTCCAGGCGAATCCTCCCATGCTGACATTGGGATTTCTTTTCCGGGAAAGACCGAAGCGCCTTTTGCTTCTGTTTTTGTAGCAGGAATGCACTTTTGCGATCTCAAAGGAGAAAATATAGACGAGCAATTTCTGGAAATTTTGGAGGAATTTATAAAACATAACAATGTAGGGACGTAGCAATGCTACGTCCTTACTAGAAAACATGGAACAAAAAAGAAAACACATCCGCCTCCACGAATGGGATTACACCAACGATGGCTGGTATTTCGTCACCATATGCGCAAAAAATCATCAATGTTTGTTCGGTGATATACAAGGGGGAGCATTGAAACTCAATGCCGTCGGGACGATGGTAGAACAATTTTGGAAGGAAATTCCCCAGCATTTTGAACATGTCACGTTGGATGAGTTCATTGTCATGCCAAATCATGTGCATGGAATTGTTGTCATTGAAAACAAGAGCCCACATGGAGGAACACAACAATTCGATAATAGTCCCCATTTTGATAATAGTCCCCATTGTAGGGGCGCGGTTAATTGCACCCCTATTTTCTATCCTCCCCGTAGGGACATGCCACAACATATTCTTCCCCATGTAGGGACGCAGCAATACTGCGTCCCTACCGACAATTCAAAAACATTCCATAAATTACAATCTGGCTCATTGTCAGTTATTATCCGTTCCTTTAAATCTATTTGTACTCGCGAAATCAACAAAAACTTCCCCCCAAAATGCTTCTCTTGGCAACCTCGCTTCTACGACCATATTATTCGCGACGAAAAATCGTTGGACAAAATTCGCTCCTACATTCATTTTAACGCAGATAAATGGGACACGGATGAAGAAAACCCAAAATTTTTTCTGACACCATGAAACGTATTCTTCTCTTCGGCACCACCGGATCCATCGGAACGTCTACGCTCGACGTCATCCGCGCGCATCCAGAGGAATTTCAGTTGGTGGGCATTTCGGGGCATACAAATGCTCAAAAACTGGAACGTATAGCAAAAGAATTCGATATTAAAAACATCTTTTATACCAATGTAGGGACATGCCATGGCATGTCCCTACAAAACTTTATACAACAATGCGAACCCGACATCATTCTCAACGCCGTATCCGGATTTGCGGGATTGGCGTTTTCCATTGCTACTATCGAGTCTGGTATTCCCCTTGCCCTCGCCAACAAAGAAAGTCTTGTTGCTGGAGGCTCTCTCCTCATGTCGCTCGCCCGAGAAAAAAACGTGCCCATCTATCCCGTAGATTCTGAGCACTCTGCCCTCTGGCAGTGTCTTTCTTTTGACACGCAAAAACCTTTCCGCACGTTATATCTGACCTGTTCGGGCGGACCGTTTCGCACCCAAAAAGACATTTCCAATGTTACCAAAGCCGAAGTACTCACCCATCCTACATGGAACATGGGACCCAAAGTGACGGTTGATTCCGCCACGCTTGCCAATAAATGCCTCGAAGTATTTGAAGCGATGCATCTCTTCCAAGCAAAACCAGAGCAAATACAAATTGTTATTCACCCCCAATCAATCGTGCATTCGTTGGTGGAATTTGAAGATACGTCCCTCATGGCACAAATGTCTCCCCCCGATATGCGTCTGCCGATTGCCCTCGCACTTTCTGCAGGAATGCGGAAAGAATTTCATCTGCCGAAACTTGATTTCACAAATCTCTCGCTTGAGTTTGAGAAACCCGACAAAACCCACTTTCCGATACTCGCGCTCCTCGATATCTGTGCGCAAAAAATGCAGAACTTTCCGATTGTTTTCAATGCCGCCAATGAGGTGGCAGTACAGGCGTTTTTGGAAGACAAAATTCCGTTTTCTGAGATTGTCCCGACTCTGCAAAAGGTCATAGAAACTACCCGCACCGAAAACGTCGACTCATTTGAAAAAGTGCAAGAAATAGATCGAAAAGCACGGATTCACGCTCAAAAATTGATTCACCCCATGAAATAATCTCGCTCTAACGGGATTAAAATTTCACTTTTCGGAAGCGAAAACCATCACATAAATCATTCAATAAATACTCGAAAAAATGGATATAATACTAAAAAATTTTATTTCACGGGGTAAATGAAACACATTGCCATTCTGCTCGCTGGCGGCACATCGCAACGCTTCGGCGGGGACAAACTTCTGACGGAAAAATTCGGCATGCCCGTGCTCTCCCGCACGCTGGATACACTGGAGCAATGCACGGACATCGATGAAATCGTGCTAGTGGGAAGCACTCCCAACTCGCCTCCTAGCAAAGTCCGAACCGTTCTCCCAGCCGGAGAAGAACGTTTTTTCTCGCTTTGTAACGCCCTCGCATATCTCCGAGAGCAGGCAAAAGAAAATGCCCGCATCATCGTGCACAATGCCGCCAATCCTTTTCTCACTCCCGAGGAACTGTCGAAGGGAATCGCTCTCTCAAAACTCAAGAAAAACGTGATTTTTGGCTTCTTTACGCCTAATTCCGTGAAAGAAGTTAGAAACGGAAAAGTGAACAAAAATTTAGTTCGTGAACAAATTTTTGAAACACAAACACCGCAGATCTCCGATCTTCACACATTACTGAAAGCCCTTGATACATACCGCAAAAACCCGGTTACTATTCCGCGAGACGAAGCCGAACTCCTCTCCCTTATTGGAGAAGAAATATTTATTTTTGAATGTTCTCCCCGCAACCAAAAAATCACGACCCCACACGACTTTCCGGAAAACTTCCGACTGGGCATGGGAGAAGATTCGCATGCTTTTAGTGCATCACTCGATCTAGAGAACCCCGTGACACTGGGAGGCGTTTCATTTCCAGAATGTGAAAAAAGTTTCTCTGCCAACTCTGATGGCGACGTCATACTTCATGCGCTTTGTAACGCGATACTGAGCTCTGTAGGAGCGCGTACTCTCGCTTCTTTCGCAGACGAAATGTGCCGACAAGGCGACACCGACTCCCAATACTATGTTCAAAAAGCGCTTTCTAAAGCGGTAGAAACGCACCCTCGATACGAGATACAAAATGTCATCGTGTCACTCGAATGCGCGCTTCCGGTGCTCTCTCCACGCCACGAAGAAGTACAACGCGCCGTTGCCAAACTTCTCCGCCTCTCCCCCACGCACGTCGGACTCACCTATACGAGCGGCGAAGCGCTGACACCGTTTGGAAAAGGAGAAGCCGTGCGATGCACCGTAGAAATATTGGCGAAGATATAGCATGAAAAGTATCACAGGATACGTGCACGGAAAAATAAACCTCACATTGGACGTGCACTCCAAACAACCCTCCGAACCGTTCCATCCCATCCGCAGTATTCTCCACAAAATCAAACTGGCGGACGAAATAGAAATATCTGAACATTCTCGCTTCTCCATCGAAGGAGATTTCGATTGCCCAGACGAAGAAAATCTTATCTGGAAAGCCTTCCAACTCCTCCAGTCAGAATATTCCACCTCGCTCCCTCCGGTCAGAGTCCAAGTGAAAAAAAATATTCCTCCCCGTTCTGGACTCGGTGGTGGCAGTGCTGATTTCGCTTGTTTTGTGCAACTCTATCACGAGCTCTTCGAACTCGGTCCGATCACTCCCAAATTTATTCAGAAAAGCGCTGACATTGGGAAAGATATCCCCTTCTTTTTTGAACAAAAAAATTGTTCACTAGTCGAGCACTTCGGAGAAATTGTCACCCCCCTTCCTTTTGATTTTTCAGGAGAAAAAGTATTTCTTTTCTTCCCGCCTTTCACGCAGAGCACCGCTGAAGCATATTCCGCCCTCATGCAACATGATACTTCTTTTACCGAGCATTTCCTTCGTGAACCATCACTTGAGCGATGCGACAATTCGTTTGATATATTTTTCAATCAAAAACAATATAAAAATATATCAGATGATTTCACCGATACGCACATTACCGGAAGTGGGAGCGCCTTCTTTAGTTTCGAAGAAAAAAATTTCCCAATGTGTAAAAAAATTACAACACGCCTTCTGTAAATAGAGAGCAAGAAAAAATAACACGCACCGTCATTGCGAGAACTGAGTCCCGATTTATCGAGACGAAGGACGTGGCAATCTGTGTTTCTGAGATCGCCACACTCCGCTTCGCGGAATTCGCGATGACAATACGAGGGAGATTTTCCATGTCATTTTATTTAAGGTGCGAGAGAAGGATCTTCGCTTTCATTACAAAGAAGATTCTTTCCTTCGCTTCGCTCAAGGACAGGCTTCCTCAGAAAGACATTGCATTTCCGCCCCCTTTTCCACCACGCCTGCCCGCCGTGGTGGGGCGGATAGGCGCCATTCGGCTCTGAGGTCTGACGACCTTGTCGCTCAGGCTCGAACGAGAGCGAAGTCGATGGGCAAGGGGATTTTGTGCTCATCCCCCTTTGTAAGGGGGATTTGAGAGGGTTTAAAATTAATTCAAAACCCCTCCCCGCCTTAGGCGGGTCTCCCCTTACGAAGGGGAGCATTGATAATTGATAATTGATAATTGATAATTGACTATTGACTCATCGCCACCTGCCCCTGTTTCACAAAAGCAAACTCTCTCTCATTGGCTACATCTTCCATTTCTTGCACCTGTTCTGAACTTTGCAAAGCATAGAGACTTGTCGGAATCGCAATCGCGATATCCCATTTTTCCACTTCTTTTTGGATTCGCATTCGTTCGGTTTTGAGTTCTTCGAGTGCAAATCCTTGCGTTGCGAGTGTATTGAGAAACATGAGATACAGAAATCCTAAGATAAGCGCCACACAAAAACTCCCCCGCAAAATCCACACAAAAGAATAATTCACTTCCGCCCGAGCTATGCCCGGTTTTTCGATGTTTTCCGTCGTGGAATAATGAGCGACGTTCATATTTTTTCTAGGATACGAAGACGAGCGCTGCGAGAGCGCGGATTGTGTTCTATTTCTGCTTCACTCGGCACAATCGGTTTTTTGGTCATTAAACGAAACGATGCCGGCGCGACTTCCTCGTGAAGCGATTTATCGGTCGCTTCGGTCTTCGGACGCGAGTGCAATACAAAAAATCGTTTTACCATGCGATCTTCCAAGGAATGGTACGAGATAACGCCCAGTCGATCCCCTGACATCATCACTTCTGTAGCGGAGCGAAGTGTTTGTTCCAAGACATTCAGTTCATCGTTTACAGCGATACGCAATGCCTGAAATACCCGCATGAGCGTTTTCTTTCTGTCGCGGGGATGCGTATGCTCTTCGATAAATTCCCGCAACCCTGATGTTGTCTGAAATGGTTTTTCTTCGCGCACTTCGACTATCTGATGAGCGAGTTTCACGGCTCTTGGTTCTTCTCCATACTCTCTCAAAATTTGCACTAACTCTTTTTCCGAAGCGGTATTCAGTATATGCGCACAGGTGCGTTCCGATTGCGGGTCAAATGACATCTTAAGTGGTCCATCGGCGTGAAAGCTAAATCCCTTTTCTGGAACATCTACATGCGTGGAACACAGTCCCAAATCGAGCAATATCACAAATGGACGTGGAATATCGTTTGATTGAATAACTTTTTTGATCTCAGAAAAATTTGTATGACAAAAAACAACCTTCTGATGCCACTTACTCAACCTTTTTTCTGCAAAAGCTAAATGTTCCGAGTCTAAATCACAGGCAATATACTTTTTCACACTCGGAAACTGTTCCAAAATCGCTTCTGCATGCCCTCCAAGCCCTATTGTTCCATCAAAAACTGTCTGCACATCATCCAAGAGGAGCAATGCCAGAATTTCTTTTTTGAGCACAGGCTCATGAAACAAGTTCTGATCAGTCATTTTGAGATCTATTTTTGTGCAAATGTGCAAAACTTGTGCGCAAGAAGTGGAAAACTTTTTTTACCGGAATACCGCTTCCAGAAAAGCACAAGAGAAAAACAGGAGGACTATAGAACAAATTTTGTGTGTGCACAACCATTTCCCCCTTTTTCTCATTGACCTCCTGAGTTTTGTGTTTTATTTTTTTGTTCAACCCGTGAAATAATCCGCCGAGGCGGATTCCCGCTTCGCGGGATTTCATGGGTTCAATAAAAATGTATACCCCCAGTATACAAAAATCATGCTCATTTTTCTCTTTCCAAAAAGTTTTTTGAGACTACACTCCTCCTAACATGTTTGGTCCCGTGTACTTGACGCTTCTTTGGTCTATGACCCCTTTGCTCGAACTGCGAGCCTCTATTCCTTTGGGGCATCTGCGATTCGGCTTGTCCATATACGAAGCGACTATTCTTTCTATCTTAGGAAGCGTTCTCTCTGCGGCATTGGTGCTGGCATTACTTCCTTTTTTTGTCCGGTTTTTTGAACGCCATATTCCCCTCTTTGATCGCATTATGAAACGAATTTTTGCGTATACTCATGCACGCCATTCTCACAAGTTGGCAGTCTTGGGAGAAATTGCTCTGATAACATTTGTCGCGGTTCCACTGCCCGGATCTGGCGCTTGGACGGGCGTACTGGTGGCGTATCTTTTTGGTATTCCGTATCGCAAAGCCATGCTCTTGGTCTGCACAGGAGTCGTTATCAGTGGTATCATTGTGGCACTTTTGACGCTTTTCGGTCACGAAGTCTGGAATATGATTTTTAACGAAGTCGTCGAGGTGGTTGCTCCGTAAAGTCCCAGATTTCGGAAGCCGTTTGTATTCTGGCAGGTTCAACTTCTGGAAAGACTTTTACAGCATCTCCAAATATTTTTCGAATTGTTTTCGCTTCAAATATAGGCGATTCGCCACTACGATTCGCAGAAGTCGCGGTAATCGGAAAATTAATTTCTCGTGCCACTTCGGGCAGCGTTGCGATGCGAAAAGCCACTTTGTCCCGAGGCCAAAAGGGAGACTCGGGCAGTGTGTCTTTTGGACGCAAAATGACCGTCCGAGGAGTCTCTGTAAAAAACGCAAGCGTCACTTCTTCTGGCACTTCTGCAAACAGACGAAGCATGTCCTCATCCCGCACCATGAGCGAAAAGTATTTTGTGTTGTCACGCCCCTTTAATTCTGCCAACGCTTCAAGTCCTGCTTCATCATCAGCTCGAACCCCTAGTCCGTAACTGGTGTCGGTCGGAAATGCCCAAATTTCGCTCTTTCCAAACATGCTTCACTTATACACATCATGATTCCCTACGGCAAGAAGCACGGCAGTATTTTTTGATTCATATTCAAAGACAATCCGATATTCATAATTCACCGAAAAACTCTGAAAAGATTGTAGCTTTCCATGCAATTTGTGCACTTTGAGAAAAGAATGACCTGAATCTTTTCGAAACAACTCGATTTTCTCTTTTATTTCCTCTCTGAGAGCTTTCGGCAGTTTTTTGTACTGGCGCACAAAACTCGGTTTGTATTTTATACACAACATATTTCAGAAAGTAAGAACGCACATAAAATAGATATATTTAGAAAACTCTGAGAAATGTTATAAGACGCGACGGCAAGCAGATTCCGAATGAATCGTACTGTGATTTTGTACGATGAAGAGGAATCTGCGTAGCCAACAAAGTATTATGCATTTCTCAGAGTTTTGAAGCCAGATCATCTAAATCTCCGCAAAGGGACGGCTCCCCCTGTGCACGAAGAACCGCCTGAACAGCTTCTTCTTCGACATATCTTTGCAACGCCTCACGCGCGAGCGCGGCTTCATTGGGAGCAAGTCCTTGCTTTACGAGCATTTTAATATGAGCTCGCATTTCATCCGTAAGCGGAACAGAAAGAGTTGTCATAATATATGAAATTTTAATATTATATTTTCATATTACTCCGGTTTTCTACGAAAATCAAATTGTTTTTGTAGGGACAAGGCATGCCTTGTCCTTACGAATTCACAAATTCCGTCTTGGAGAGACGCGATTCATCGTGTCCCTCCCTGTAGCCACGACAGCGCCATCGTGGTTACAAAAATTTTTAGCGTTTCTATCAGAATGGACTTTTTATATTTTTCAATTGCGGATTTGTCACTTGTGTATAAATCTGCGTGGTTCTGATATTTTGGTGTCCTAATAACGATTGTACATACCGTACGTCCACGCCATTTTCCAGCAAGTGCGTGGCAAAACTATGACGAAGCGAGTGAAAACTCGCCGATTTGAGAATACCGGATTTTTGAAGTGCATGAGAAAAAATAGCTTGCGCAGTACGCGTCGTGAGTTTCCCTCCTTGAGCATTGGAAAACACATAGTCCTGCGCCTTTTTGCCTTCCAGTAAATAATGAAACGCATTTTGGAGCTTTTCCGGAAAAACCGTTATTCGATCTTTTTGCCCCTTTGCGCCACGAATAGAGAGTGTTAATTCATCCAGATTGATGTCTCTGACACGCAGATTCACCACTTCGCTTACCCGCAATCCTGCCCCGTAACTTAGAGCAAGCAAAATTTTATGTTTCTCATTTTTAGTCGCCTCCAAAATTTTGGCAATTTCTTGACGTGACAAAACTACTGGAAGCTTTTTGGGTTCTTTGGAAAGTTTGATATCCAACGCCATCGGCTGACGCAACACTTCCTTGCAAAAAAATTTCAGCGCTTCTTTATGTAGATTAAGCGTTTTGGGAGCTTTCCCTTGTTTTTGCAGAAAGAGAATGAATTCTATGATTTTCTGACGATTACACTGCGTAATATCATCTTTCACATACTTCAAAAATGACAAAACACAGTACATATAGATTTTTTTGGTGCGAAGACTATAATTCCGGTGTTGTAATTCTTGATCCAATGCTTGCAAGAAATTCAATGTTTTCATGAACGATATATTTCGTATAACATACATAAAAAGAAGGGAAAAAGGAAATTTATTTCCGATAGAAACGAGTTATGTGAAATAGCCAGAAATTTCTTTATTATTTTTTTAGAATTTTTTGGCAATTTATTTCAGGTCGAAGATAGCTTGTGATATAATTTAGCCAGTTTAATAATTTAACCAACAAAACTATGTCAGAAAAATTTGAAGGTAATTTGCCGCCTCAAGAGCAAAAAGGAGAAATTCCCCAAGAGCTTTTAGATCTTTGTAAAGGTAATCAAGAAACTGCCCAAAAAGTATTGGCAGTTAGAAGCAAATATGATAATGAATGGTGGAATTCTAATGATCCAATGGAAGTAGCTATGGGGCAGCTTAACGAGCCAACTTTGATTATGGATTTTGGAAAGTTCCATGAAGCTATTGAAAAAGCTCTTGGGCGTCCAGTATACACACATGAGTTTGGTATCAATGCTGATGGTCTAAAAGAAGAATTGGCGGAAAAAAAATCTGAAAAATAAATTGCCAAAAAATAATAATAAGGAAAAGAAATTTCTGTCTACATCACATAACAGCGTGTATCTGGCTATGGAAAATTGGCGCTAATTAAATCCTTAAGGAGTGCCAATTTTCCTTCGCCCAAATTTTCATCCCTTGATAAGATGAAGATTTGGGTAGAGTTTAAAATATCAAGCGTTGTCTGATAAACAAAGTATTCCATTAAAACGGGATGAAAACTTCAGATACACGCGAACGTTAGCTGAAAAAATTCGCTTTCCCTTTTTATAGCAAGGACGATCTGCCTTCTCTTTTTGCAAAAACATAAAGTTTTAGTAAAGTAGTACCGTATCTATCCGTATAATTTTAGATTATGGAAAACAATAAAATTGCACTTTTTGAAGGCAAAACTATCAGAAAAGCACTCCACAATGATGAATGGTGGTTTTCAGTTATTGATGTGATTGCTGTTTTAACTGATTCTGACCGTCCGAGAAAATATTGGAACGACCTCAAGAAGAAGCTAACAGACGAGGGCTATATTGAAGTGTCCGAAAAAATCGGACAGTTGAAAATGGAAGCTCCTGACGGAAAAATGCGTCAAACCGATTGTGCCAATACGGAGACAATGTTGCGTATTGTTCAGTCAATTCCTTCTAAAAAAGCGGAACCACTCAAGCGCTGGCTTGCACAGGTTGGAAAAGAGCGCATTGATGAAATCGAAAATCCAGAACTGGCACAGGAACGCATGAAGGCAATTTATGAAAAAAAAGGATATCCCAAAAATTGGATTGATAAACGTTTGCGTGGTATTGCAGTTCGCCAAGATTTGACTGATGAATGGAAGGAGCGAGGAGCGGAGAAAAATGTGGAGTATGCCATTTTAACCAATGAAATCATGCAGGGTACTTTTGGTATGAAGGTGGATGAATACAAAAGTTTCAAAAATTTGAAACGAGAAAATCTGCGAGATCATATGACTGATCTAGAGCTGATTTTGACCATGCTTGGGGAAGCTACGACAACTAAAATTTCCAAAGGTCGCAATTCACAAGGATTTTTAGAACTACAAAAAGATGCTCAAGATGGGGGTAAGGTTACAGGAAAAGCCAGAAAAGATATTGAATTAGAATCGGGGGAACGTATTGTTTCTAATGAAAATTATCTGGAAAACCAGCAAAGACTTGATGAAGGCAAAAATAAGGAATTCGCGCGTTAGCGGAACAGGTAAAAAGTATCGAAAATTAGAATTGATAAAAAATGGGTAGTACATCACATAACACGGCATATCTGGTTACGGCTTTTATACAAAAGCCCTCACGCATATTTGCCTCCGCTACGCTACGGCAAACATCAGATACGCCGAAACGTTAGCTGATGTATTCCTTTCATTTTGGGGCTATCCCACCTTCGCTGAAGCTACGGCGGGCAGGCGCAATTGTTTAAGAGGGTGTTTAAAAAGTCATAATTACACGATTTTTCGGTCACTTTTTACCCTGATTTCGTTGTTCGTCGCTCATTTAGTCCCCACTAAACGTCACTCCTCACGCCTTATCAAGTCAAAAAATGTTTCAAAAACTCATGAAATCAGACTTTTTAAACACCCTCTTAAAGAATTTTCAAATTTCTTTTTCTTTTTTATAGAGGGGAAATATGGAGTTTTCTCCGCGGAGTTTCCCCCGTACCCGATGCGGGGCTGCGGAAACAATTTATTTTAAACTGATTTTATTTGAAGTTTGAAGGATCTGAAAAATTTTGTTACAGTCCAGAGCAGAAAAAATCATGCTCAAAGACTCCTCAAAATTTACCGGAGTGATTCTCACGCTGTCTTTTGCCGTGGTCACGCTTTTTGGTTTAAACATGGGCATGGATATGCGTCAGGACGGAAGAATGTCCGGTTGTGCATTTGACTCTTCGGCGACATGCCACATGAACTCCCAAGAGCATATCAACCATTGGCAACAAACATTTACCGCAACGCAACCAACCCAAAGCACTATGCTCGCATTGCTCGCTGGGATGGCTTTTGGTGGCACGGCACTGCTATTTCATTCATGGCTGAATTGGCAACGATACGATCAAAAAGTTCATTCCATACCGCAATCTGTGCACAAACAACGTGAAATAATTGCAAAATTATCCAACCATGTTCTACGAGCATTATCGAACGGAACACTAAACCCCGTACTCTACAATTTTTCATACAACCACTCTCGAGCGGTTCGGTGACACTGTCATCGCTCATTGGAATTTCTTCCATTTCCGCTCGTGAGTACACTCCCCTTTGTGCGGTGCTCAATTTGGAATTGCAAGCATTGCACTGATTGGATTGTCAACCGAACCTTGAAATCCAAACATCCGAAACGTGTTCGATAAAGACACGTCTAACATAATCTCTAAAAACAAATCATCATGGACACAGAACAACCATTAACGAAAAAAGAACGGCGACAAAAACGCCGCGAGGAACGCAAGGCAATGCGAACGATACAGCAGAAAAAAACATCACAACAGCGAACCGGGAAATGGATTGTCACGCTTTGCGTCATCGGTCTCAGCATCTATGTCTTTTCCCTGCTTGTCTCACAAACAAGGACATCTCGACCCGGTGAATCGATTGCCATTCAGGGACGAGAACATATCCCGATCGGTTCTCCCTCTCCGGAGTACAACTCTAATCCGCCGACATCCGGTCCACACTATGTCAAAGCGACAAATTGGGGTGTATATCAAGAAGAATTGCAAGATGAAAATCTTGTGCATAGCTTGGAACACGGCGGAATTTGGATTTCCTACCAACCCAACATTGACGAAGAAACAAAAGAACAACTGGAAGCAATCGGCAAAACCCACTCCGGAAGCGTGGTCGTATCACCACGTTCAGCGAATGACTCGCCTATCGCAATTGCCTCATGGGGGCGACTGGAAAAGCTCATAGAATTTGATGAAGAAGATATCATTGAATTTATCAAACGAAACAAAAACAGATCCCCTGAACCATTTGCACAATAATTTCCCTTCCCTCCTTTTGCTACACACAACAAGAAGCCACGACGGCGCCGTCGTGGCTACAAGAAAAATTTGAAAGAAAAAAAATAAAGGGACGTATAAGTTGGTGGATTTCGCGAAAATTCACCCCGTGAAATACTTGCAAAGCAAGAGTCTGCTCTCGCAGACATTTCACAGGGGCAGGTCCAAAAAATTATTTCTTTATTTTCACAACCATGAAAATCTCAAAAATCGCTTTCGGCTCACTGGCTCTTATGGCTGGATTCGTACTTACTTCTTCCCTTGCGCACGCCTTTGGCGGCGGACAATGGGGCGCATTCTCAGAAGACCGTTTCAACGAAATAAAACAGATGTTCCAAAATAATGACTTTGAATCGTTCAAATCTCAGATGGAAGCCAAAAGAGCAGAACGCCAAGCAGAACAAGTAAAATTCAAGGAGAGCGTTACTCGAACGACAGAAAATACTGCCAATGGAGTTGTGATGACTATCACTTCTACAGATGCCAATGTTGTGGCTCGACTTCAGGCAGGAAAAGAACGAATGCCTCGCGACAATGACAAAGTTCAAAAAACGGTTGAAAATTTGTCGAATGGAGTTCGTATCACCATGACTTCTGATGACACAGAGATCGTTACGCGGCTTCAAGAAGGAAAAGCCCACAAAATGGGACGTGGAGGAAAAGGATTTCGAAAAGGAAAAAGAGGGTTTCAGAAACTAAATCAGGATATTCAATAATAAGGGGGAAGAAAATAGCTAACAGATCCCTGCGATCTGTTGTAAACAAAAAACTCTTGCGATGTACGCAGGGGTTTTTTGAAAGAAAATTTCTATTTTTCCGTATAAGATTGTATACCCATATCAATGCCGGAGACTCCAAAATGCACCGATGAAATACTCGTACAGAAATCTCTGGAAGATGTTACGTTTTTCGGGGAACTGGTCGATCGATTCGAACAAAAACTTAAATACTACATCCTCCGTATCTCTTCGTTTTCAGAAATGGAAGCCGAAGAAATCCTACAAGAAGTATTCGTAAAGGTCTGGAAAAATCTGCGGGAATTTGATGGAAGCGTGAAGTTTTCCAGTTGGATTTATCGCATCGCCCACAACGAAACTATCTCTGCGTTTCGAAAAAGCCAATCTAGAGGAGAAAAAGAGCAGGTGTCGCTCGATGAAGAATTATTCTGCATCCCATCTGGAGAACTCGATATCCCCACGTCGCTCGATCAAAAACTCACCGCTCCGCTCGTACACCGTGTTCTTAACGGACTCCCAAAAGAGTATCGCGAGGTGCTGGTCCTCAAATTTCTGGAAGACAAAAGTTATGAAGAAATATCTGATATTTTAAAAAAACCTATGGGAACCGTTGCGACCCTTATCAATAGAGCCAAAAAATCCTTCCGCGATTCTGCCGAACGGCAAAACATCACCTTTTAATTTCATTTCATGAACCCCCAAAAACTCTCGGAATCGGTTCTCAAAAAAATACAAAAGGAAAATATCACTCCTACGGGACGTTGGTATTTTATCTTCAAAAATATAGGATTTTGGGCGGTATTCAACCTGTCGGTACTACTGGGAGCAGTGGGCGTATCGGTGATTATTTTTGCGGTACTGGAGACCGATTTTGATCTTTTCTCTCACTTGCGGGGATCAGGATGGTCTCTGTGGTTGAGCCTTTTGCCAATCTTTTGGCTCATTTTCTTTGTGACCTTTTCGGGGGTAGCACTCTGGGGCATGCAACACACACGCAAAGGCTACCGCATTCCGACATTCCGCCTTTTGGGACTCAACCTTATTCTCAGCATTGTGCTGGGATTTGTGTTCTATAACGTCGGCGGTGCAGAAAAATTCGAGACTATTTTTGCTGAAAACGTACCGCTCTACAAAAGTTTCCATCAACGCCGAAACACTCGCTGGATGCATCCGGAAGAAGGACGATTGGCGGGAGAAATTCTGGAACTGCGAAAAAACAAAATTCTTATTCTAAACTCTTTTGATCGGTCAACATGGACCGTTGACTACGGTACCAGTGTTATTCACATCCCTTTCGAACTCCAAAAAGGACATAAAATTCGCGTTTTAGGAACACAAACCGGAAAAAAAGACTTCCAAGCGAAGACAATAGATCTCTGGCGTCCTCCGCGAAAAATGCCATTTTGGGGAAGAGAAGAACGAGAATTCTTCCCGCGAGAGAGGAAGCCTCCGAGAGATGGGAGAGAGAAGAGTCTTTAGTCTTTAGTCTTTAGTATCCGATACCCGAGTCCGGACTTTGCAAAGTCCGGACTCGGGGAATACAAAAGTTGACCGAAAAAGAAATTTTTCTACAATGCCTCCTGCGTTCTTTGGGAAGCAGATTACGAGACTAAGAGATAACAGGCAAAAGAATAAAATGATCTTTAAAGTCTCCGAATATGGGGTAGCGCAGGACGAGTAGGTTCATTCGAGTGTAGCGAGAATGAGCCGTAAAGCGAGTCCGAGAACTCCATATGAGGAAAAGGAGCGATGACGAAGTAGTAATATTGTTCTTTAAATCCGCGAGCGCGGGGTAGCTGAGGATGAGTAGGAATTTCGAGTGTAGCGAGAAATTCCGTAAGCGAATCCGAAGACCTCCGTGCGAGCGAAGCGGAGTGAAGACGAAATAAGCCGAGTTAATTGCGAAGCAATTCACGAAGGCATGAAGTCTTCCAACGACGCGCGTGTCGTATAATGGCTATTACCCCAGCCTTCCAAGCTGGTGATGCGGGTTCGATTCCCGCCACGCGCTCCAAGAAAATGCCACTATACCCTTTGGGTATATCGGCATTTTCTTTTAGGCGACGTAGTCGCCGGAAACGAACCCGCAGGGTTCGCGCCCACAAATGAGCGAAGCGAATATTGTGGCGTTCTCGAACAAGTCCGCCTGAGGCGGACACAGTGAGAGTTTTCCACCACGCGCTCCCGAAGGGTTCGTAAAGTTCCCGATGAACGAAGTGAATCGTTGGAACTTCTCCATGAGCAAAATTCCGCAAAGCGGAATGAATCGAGTGTTTCCCGCCACGTATTCTTCTGTCTCAGGATTCCGCTCGTCGAGGATAGCGAACTGCGTTGAGTTTACTCATAAGCAAGTGAGCGACACAGACGATTAACAAAGTATCACAAGCCGGAATGACTAATTTCACACACACCAGCTCCAGAAAGAAAGTGATTTTTCCCAAAAAATCAGTACGCTCTCCCCGTGAACAACTCTGTCACCGTACGCGGAATCAAGACGCATTTTCGGACGTTTGGAACCGGAAAAGGCGTGTTGATATTTTTGCATGGATGGGGAGGATCTGTGGAGAGCTTCGAACGATTAGCACCACGCATTGCGAAGAAAAATAAGATCACTGCAATCGTGCCAGACTTGCCAGGGTTTGGGGCCTCCGGAAATCCTCCTCTTTCGGGCTGGGACACACATGAGTACGAGAAGTGGCTTGAGGAATTTCTCACAGCATTAAACATCAAACAAGCACATTTGTACGGACATAGTTTCGGATGCCGAGTCATTGTTCGCTTTCTGCTCAAGCACCCAGAATACGCTCAAAAAGTCATTCTCACAGGCGCCGCTGGAATCAAATGGCCGCCATCATGGCGACAAAAAGTCTCTCTTTGGATCAGTAAACATTTTCGCACCGCAAAGAAAATCCTCACGGGAAAAATCCAAAAATTTATTCTCTGCAAAGTGTTCGGCGCTCGCGACTGGGGAAATGTCAGTCCAGAACTCAAAAATACGCTCAAAAAAGTTCTTGACGAGGAAGATGTGCGCCACCTTCTCCCTTCTATTACAACGCCTGTACTCCTTATTTGGGGAGCGCACGACACAATAACCCCTCTGCGTTCTGCACGCATATTTGAAGCCCAACTCCCCCACTCTAAACTTCGTATCCTTCCCGAAGGGAAACATGGAATCCACCGAACACATGAGGAGAAAATGGTACAATATGTTACAAAGTTTCTGCATGAAAAATAATCAAATAATCTCTCGTGCTGTCATCGCGAGGAGTCCGCTCCAGCGGGCGACGTGGCGATCTCAGAGATTGCTTCGCTTCGCTCGCAATGACAATACAACAATATGAATCTTGCTATTCTTTTTTCTTTCTTCTTTCTTCTTTTGGGAATCCGTACTGCCCTTTGGCATCTGCAAAACTGGCAGATACGAGAGTACCGATGGGATCGTTTGAAGGCCTATTTCACGACCCGAGAAGGAGTGAAGAACTTGGTGAATCTCTGGTTTTTTCGAGGAGTGCTTCCTCGTCCGCGAAAATCTGGCAGGGTATTTATGATTCTGGGGATTTTTATTTTTTTGAGTGGATATATATTTTTCAATGGTAGAGACGTAGCAATGCTACGTCCCTACAAAATAGATTCGATCGTACTGATACTCATTTGGGAACGCACGATTTGGCTGACAGTGGGAATATCCGTATTTCTCTCAAAATTGCCGGTTTGGTTAGCGCAAAAAATAATTTTTCGGAAAGCAAAAAACATCATTGATCACTCAAAAAACATCACGCGTATCGGAATCACTGGAAGCTACGGAAAATCCTCAACCAAAGAAATTCTCGTGCACCTCCTCACCTCAAAATTTGGGAAAGAAAACGTGCTTTTTAACCCCGAGAACCAGAATAATGAGGTGGCGATTGCACGACTTGTTTTGAAAAATAAAAAATTCTTTGAAAATCCCCCTCTAACTCCCCCTTTTTCTAAGGGGGAGGACAAGGATAAAAACATAAAAAAAATGTTTTTTTTCGTAGAAATCGGAGCGTATAAGCGCGGAGAAATACGCGGGGTGTGCGATTTCATTCAGCCCCACATTGGAATTTTAACCGGAATCAATTCTCAGCACATTTCACTCTTCGGATCGCAAAAAAACATCCAGCGCGCCAAATTTGAGTTGGCAGAAAGCGCATCAGAAAAAGTATTTTTCAATGCCTCCAGTCCCCTGCTTCAGGAAATATTTGATGATCGAGACATCTACGCCACAAAAATTCCGTTGTCATCTGCGAGCATAAAAGACACAAAAGCCGAACAAAACAAAACAGAATTCTCGCTCTACGGGGAACACATGACACTTCCTTGGGGCGGTGAATTTTTCATACAAAACGCGTTGCTTGCAGCCGAAACGGCTCGCGAGCTCGGGCTTACTCCCAAAGAAATTAAAACGTCTCTCGCGCAACTCCCACCACTCACCAGAGCGCTGACCGTAGAAAGCCACAGGTCTGGAGCGATGATATTGTATGATCTCTATTCCGCGAACCCCGACGGCGTTCTCAGTGCCATTGATCACCTGCGAAGAGTGAAAGGGAAAAAAATATTTATCGGTATGCCGTTACTCGAACTGGGAAAAGAATCGAAAAACGTCCATGAACGCATTTTTAAATCACTAGCCGAAGCCGGCGCAGAAGTATTCTGGCTCAAAAAAGATCATGCCCAGCTCGGACAAGGCATCTGCGGCAAACGCTTTCACGGACACGACACGAAGGCGCTCAAAACAATGATCAAACGTCTACAAAAAGATGACGCGATACTTCTAGAATCCAGACTCCCTGAATATGTAATTCAACTATTTTCATAAAAGCATATCTATGCATCCAGTTTTTTTTATCTATAGTCGCTTACAGGGAATTTTTAATTTCAAATTTTAAATTTTAAAATAATTTTTTAATGACTTAATTTTTAAAAATTAGAAAATTAGGATTTATTTAAAAATTACAAAATTAAAAATTATAAAATTGTTGATATAAAAAAGTATTTCATTCTCCATTCCCACTTCTCCATTCTTCATTCCCAATGAAACTCATCTCCAACCAACTCTCTCCCAACTTCACGTTCGCAGACAGCATGCACGCTGTGGGACAGATATTTTGCGCCAAAAAAAATGTATACCCCCAGTATACAAAGATATTCAATACCGAAAATTTTCTCCTCACCAATTCCGCCCGCACAGGACTGACACTTATCATTCAGTCTCTCAATCTCCCCAAGGAGAAAAAAATTGGGATTCCCGCGTTTATTTGCGCCGTGGTGGCGACGCCTTTCCTCGAAGCTGGATACAGTATTGAGTGGCTGGATACCGATGAAAACGGACTGATCTCAGTTCCTGACTTTGAAAAAAAATCCAGCAATATATCACTCGTCGTCGTGCCGCATATATTCGGACAACGCGCGAAGGTGGAAAAAATCTACCAGATTGTAAAACAGAACCATATTTTTGTAGTAGAAGACGGTGCTCATCTTTTTGATACGGATTATACTCACTCTGATGCGAAAATATTTAGTTTCGGGCGGGAAAAAGTATTTTCTTGTGTGTCGGGAGGAGCAGTGATCTGGAATAATAAAAAATTCCCCGTAGGGACAAGGCATGCCTTGTCCCTACCCAAAAAATGGTGGTCAGTGCGCCACGCACTCCAACCTTTAATTTTCGCGCTCGCGCTTCCTTGGTGGAGATCGGGAGGGAAATGTATTCCGGCAATTGCTTCACAATTAAAAATCCTGCCTCGTGCGGTAACGCGAAAAGAAAAACAAGGACACGAAGATTTCCCTCTCGCATCCCTTCATTCCATACAACAAAGAATCCTCCTGAGGCAATTTCAAAACGCAGAGAAAACTACAACACATCGAAAGAAAATCGCTGAAGCATGGAAAAGGACGCTTGAGAAACTCTTTCCAGACAGCCACATTATTATTCCCAAAAATTACTTCCGCGTGATTCTCCTGACAAACAAAAAACGCACAGAAGTTCTCGCACGTGCGAAGCACATCGGTTTTGATCTCAACGAATGGAACGGCATTCCGATTGCCCCCGAAGGGGTAAACTATGAAAAATTCGGATACAAATCTGGACAATGCCCACGTGCCGAAACCTATGCTCAGAGCTATGTTACCTTTCCGACAAATGTGAGAACCACAACCCGTGATATACTCCGTTTTGAAAAAAACTACCCCACATGAAAAAATTGTTTGTCATGCTGAACTTGTTTCAGCATCTTGTCCCTCTCAGAAGGAGATCCCGATCATTGAGGATAGCGAACTGCTATAAGTTTACTTATAATCATGTGAGCGACGCAAATGAATAGCAGAGCATTAATCAAGTTCAAGATGACAATGTTCTTCATAATAAAACAAGAAATTATATGAATTTTACACTCAAAAAAATATCTCCCTCCCAGCTTGATGGGTTCTATAACGAATTCGAAGGCGAAAAATCGTATCTCCAAACTTCCACGTATGGAGATTTCCGAGAAGCTGTGGGAGAAAAAAACTTCCGATACGGGATATTCTTTGGTGACATGATGATTGGAATTGTGCAATTTCAACGGATTCCGGCACGACGCGGCACACATCTCCACACGCCTCATGGACCACTTATTGCATCACAGCACCAAGAACCGGCGCTCAAATTCTTTCTCCAAGAATACAAAAAAATCGGAAAAAAAGAGCAGTGTGATTTTGTGCGCGTCTCCCCTCTCCTTTCACCGGACAAAAGATCCATGTTTCGAGACACAAAATACCGTCCCTCCCCGGTACACTTGGTCAATCCCGAACGCACATGGGTGCTTGATCTCACACAAAGCGAAGAAGATATGCTTAAAAATATGCGCAAATCCATGCGTTACGAAGTCCGACGCATCGAAAAATGCGGGATCAAAGTGCAGATGGGCAATACAAAAAAAGACTTGGATATTTTCTGGAAATTGCACACAGAAACCGTCGCCCGCCAAGGCTTTGTCCCTTTTGCGCTCTCCACAACAGAAAAAGAACTCGAAGCATTTGGACAAAATATCCAAATTTTCTCTGCTTCTCTTGAACAAGAAATGTGTTCAAGTTCTATTGTCATATTTGATAAACACTCAGGATATTACCACCAAGGCGCCTCCATCTACCGAAAAGAGCCTGTTGCCCATGCCACACTTTGGAGCGCAATACAAGAAGCAAAAAAGCGCGGATGTCGAGAATTCAATTTCTGGGGTGTCTCTCCCGAAGAAAATCTGAAGCATCCCTGGACCGGACTTTCTCGATTTAAACGCGGATTTGGAGGGGAAGAACGCGTTTTTCTCCACGCACAAGATGCGCCTCTCACACCGAAATACTGGCTCAATTGGACCATTGAAAAGTATAGAAAGTGGAAGAGACGATACTAGATACTAGATATTAGTTTTTAGAACTTAGAGCTTAGAAAAAATGGCAGGTGTAAGAAAATTGGGGTCTAAAAGTGGTATTTAATGCAGTCAGGAACTGTGTTAAAGTTCCTTTTTTTACAATGAATTATAAAAAACACCGTCTTCCTGAGTATTTTGCGAAGCAAAATGCGAAGGATCTTCCGAATAAGAATTCTTATAGTTGATTAAAAAT
>JAIPGU010000006.1 GCA_021735575.1 Candidatus Altimarinota bacterium
ACAACGACGTCACTACAAATTCTTCTCCATCCCCTTCAAAACCTTCTTTTTCCATGTTGCAAAATTCCCTTTGAGGATGTGTGCGCGGGATTCACGCATGAGCTGGTGGTAAAAACTCAAATTGTGAATCGTGAGGAGTCGTGATCCAAGTGCTTCTCCCATGCGCATGAGGTGGTGGAGATAACTACGTGAGTATTGTTTGTCATGACACACGGGACACGAGCAATTCTCGTCCAAAACATTCTTGTCATCACGGAATCCCCCGTTCTCGATTGGCAAAGTCCCCTGCCACGTAAACACGGTTCCGTGGCGGGCATTCCGCATGGGCATGACACAATCAAACATATCAATCCCCCGCTCTATCGCTTCCAGTATATTTTGCGGTGTGCCAACTCCCATGAGATAGTGCGGCTTATCATCCGGCAATTGGGGGACAATTTCATCGAGCACGCGGTACATTTCCTCGGTGCTTTCCCCTACCGCGAGTCCCCCAAGCGCAAATCCGTCAAACGGAAGTGCCGTTATATCCCGCAGGCTTTGCGTTCTCAGTTCCGAAAAGCATCCCCCTTGTACAATTCCAAACAGTTGCGGTCGCTTCGTCGGACTGAGGGAAGCAGGATACTTTTTTTGGTGGGCGGTAATACTCCGCTTCGCCCATACTGTTGTACGTTCTACGGCTCGGCGAATTTTATGGAAATTGGGAACATTGGGCGGACATTCATCAAATGCCATGAGAACATCTGCTTCCAGATTATGCTGTATATGTATTGAGGTTTCTGCATCGAGAAAAATCTTTTCTCCGTCGATATGTGACCGAAACCAGATGCCGTCATCAGTGATTTTCTTTTGCTTCAGGGAAAACACCTGAAATCCCCCAGAATCGGTCAGTATGGGTCCATCCCACTTCATGTAGTTATGGAGTCCTCCGAATTGTTTAATACGCTCAGAGGTCGGTCTGAGGTGCAAATGATACGTATTGGCAAGCACGACCGGAGCTTGCATCGCTTCCAGATCATCCACCGAAACGCCAGCTTTGATGGCTCCCCGTGTCGCGACAGAGAGAAAAAAAGGCGTTTCTATCTCCCCTCTTCGAGTATGAAGCACTCCGGCACGCGCTTTGCCGTCTGTAGCCTTTAACTCAAAATTTGATTTCATTGGTCTAATACTTTTTTGATAATATCGCTCTCAAACCCCTTCTGTAGTAAAAACTGATAGATCTTTTGACGCACTTCTATATCGGTCAGGTCTTTTTTTCGTGCCCGTATATCTTGTTGTTTCCGCTGAGCGAGGACTCTTCCTTTCTCGAGTTGCTCAGAAAGTGAGAAATGCTTTTGCAACATTTGCTTTGCAAGCATTTCCTCTATCCCCTTTTGACGTAGTTTTTGCAGAATCTTGTAGGGACCGGCGGAAACTAGCAATACCTGATCATGAATAAACGCTTCCGAGAAACGTTCATCCGATAACCAGTTTTTTTCACAAAACTCCTGAATAATCTCCTCGATCGATTCTGTCTGATCTGGGAATTTTTTCAAAAATTTTTCTCGAAATTCATGAATAGAATGCTCGCGACGTGCGAGCCATTTCATTCCGATAATCCGCAATTCTTCAGTTTTCAACACGGAAAGTTTCCTTCATTCCCCGTTCAACGTCAATGTTTCTTGGCGAGTACAACTCGAATGTTCCTCCTTGCAAAGGCGCTGCAAACATCACTGTTTCCCCAGGAACAACTTTTCCGAAACTTTTCACTCCGCGAATCGCAAAGTGGTGTGAAAACTGTCCGCTGTTCACAACTTCAAAACCAATATTTCCAGCTGGAACAGTGCTCTCGGAAAGATCAATCCCCCACTCGTAGAGGTACACTCGAATTTTTGCGTCCAAAAAGAAGGGCTCAGCGAGAGACATTTCTTCTTTTTCTTCTTCCCGCTTCCGAGGAATCTCAACAACAGGCGCTTGTACCGTTGTTTTGGAAGAAGTCGGAATACTTCCGTTCTGCTCTACTTTTTCCACCAGTTCTGGCGGAGTCGGCATGACTGCTTGCGGTGTTTTTCGTGAAGAAGAAGTTGTTGCTTCGCTTGTTTCCCCTTCCTCTTCTTCGGTCATGGTTGTTTCTTCCTGATCTTCTTCTGTCTGAGTGGTCTCAGCCGAATTATTCTCATTCTGTGGAGGAACTGTTTCTCTTCCAAAAATAAGCCACAAAGCGACCAAAATGGCACCGATAATCAAGAGTCTTCGCATAAAAAAGAAAAGAAAGGAATTTGTGTGTCGAACTTATACAATAACTTTTCAAATGATGCAAATTATTTTTTAAGATTTCTCTGCTGTCATCCTGAACTTGATTCAGGATCTCAAAAAACATAAAAAAGAGATGCTGAAATAAATTCAGCATGACAAAAGTCCGCCCGCGATGACAATGCAAAGCAAGCGCCCCCCCCCCCCAAATACTGATATAATCTGGGATTATTTCGCGAGTCGCGAGAAGAACTTCGTTGTGTCACGTACCCTAGGGACAGGTTTTAAACCTGTCCCTACCATTGAAAATTATTTCTCTTCTTCGTCTTTCTTTTCCTCCACATCGGCATCCTGAATTTCTTCTTCTCCAGTCTTCTCCGCCATTTCCTCTCCGCGTGCTTTTTCTGGATCGTGTCCTGCTTCATGCATTTTCTTGCCCAGTGCCATAAGTTTCTCAGAAAATGCTTCTCCGGCTTTTTCCAAATCTTCTTTCTTCGCATCAGTTTCTTCCAATGCTTTCTTGGCTTCCGGAATGGCTTCTTCTACTTCTTTAATCGCGTCACTCAGTTCGTCTTTTTTGAGTTCTTTGGCTTCTTTCACGGTTTTTTCTGCTTGATAGATAAGCGAATCCAAGTGATTTCGAGCTTCAACAGATTCTTTGCGTTCTTTGTCTTTGTCCGCATTAACTTCGGCTTCTTTTTTCATTTTTTCGATTTCTTCATCGGTCATACCGCTCGATCCTTCGATACGGATGGACTGTTCTTTATTCGTGGACTTGTCCTTGGCTTTGACGGATAGAATTCCGTTGGCATCCAGATCAAAGGTAACTTCAATTTGAGGCACTCCGCGTGGGGCTGGCGGAATTCCATCGAGAATAAACTGTCCGAGGGATTTATTGTCCGCCGCCATTTCTCGTTCTCCCTGCAATACATGAATTTGTACGCTTGGTTGGCTGTCGGAATAGGTCGAAAATACGTTTGATTTAGACGTTGGGATCGTGGTATTGCGTTCAATCATTGGGGTTCTGATGCCTCCAGCGGTTTCAATTCCGAGCGTAAGTGGAGTAACGTCAAGCAAGAGCACATCTTTGACATCTCCCTGAAGCACCCCTCCCTGAATTGCGGCACCGAGCGCCACAACCTCGTCAGGGTTTTGTGATTCATTTGGTTTCTTGCCAAAAAATTTCTCAACCGCAGATTTTACCGCTGGCATACGGGTCATTCCTCCGACCAAAATCACTTCATCAATATCAGAAGTTTTAACTTTCGCGTCTTTGAGCACCTTTTCGCAAGGGATGAGTGTCCGTTCCACTAGATCTCCTACGAGTTGTTCCAGTTTTGCACGCGTGAGTTTCTTTTGCAGGTGCAGTGGTCCATCGGGTCCAACCGTTAGGTACATGAGACTGATTTCTGTTTCCGAAGTCGCAGAGAGTTCTTTCTTTGCTTTTTCCGCTTCTTCTTTGACGCGTTGCATGGCAATCGGGTCTTTCCAGAGTTCAACGCCAGTGTCCTTTTTGAAATCATCAACCAGCCATTGGATGATGGTCGAGTCGAAATTATCTCCCCCCAAGTGCGTATCACCATTGGTCGCGAGCACTTCAAACGTTCCATCAGAGATCTCGAGAATAGAAATATCAAATGTTCCTCCTCCTAGATCAAATACCGCAACACGTTCTTCTTTGCCTTTTTTATCAATTCCGTAGGCGAGCGCAGCGGCGGTTGGTTCATTGATAATACGTTCCACTTGTAGTCCCGCAATCTGTCCGGCATCTTTGGTGGCTTTTCGTTGTTCATCGTCGAAGTATGCCGGAACGGTAATCACGGCTTTATCAACTTTGGCGCCCAAAAACGCCTCCGCATCGGCTTTGAGTTTGGCGAGCACCTTGGCAGAAATTTCTGCCGGACGCACGTCTTGTCCTTCAAATTTAATCATCACCGCATCGTTTTTGCCTTTTGCAAACTCAAACGGCATTTCTTCCATTTCCTTTTTCACTTCACTCCATTTGTGTCCGATAAATCGCTTTGCCGAAAAAATTGTATTTTTCGGATTCACGAGTGCCTGACGCTTCGCCGGAATTCCGACAAGCATTTGACCATCTTTTTTAGCAACGACAGAGGGAGTGGTTCTGTTCCCTTCAGCATTTGGGACGACCACTGCCTTCCCTCCTTCCATTACGGCTACGCAAGAATTCGTAGTTCCGAGATCGATTCCTATAATTTTTGACATAGTATATTCAATTACAAATTACGAGTGACAAATTACGAATTAAAAAGTGAAAATAATAATTCAAAATTAGCACTCAGATTTTATGACTGCTAAAATTTTTGTCAAAGGAATTTTTATTTTTTAAATCAGAATAAACTTACTCCCCTTTTATCAAAGCCAATAATGTAGTCTTTGTCTTGTCTACAAACTTTTGAAAAGGAGTTCCATAATTTTCAAGAAACTCTGCTTTTCTTTTTGCTTCTTCATACCCTACCGGAGTCCAGGACTCATTTCCATTTTCATGTTGCTTATAAATCATGTCTGGTCCTTTTGTCATTATTGTAATATTACGTTTAACCCGTTCCAATACTCTTTGCCAAAGAGGGGCCTTTTCTTCAGATTCTCCCTCATCCAAATATTTTTCATTGCTCTCTTGATTCATGTCTGAAATTTTTTAATTGTGCCACTAATACAAATATTTTTTTCTTTTGTCAACCCAAGGACGGGAAACCTTTTCTCAAATTTGACTCCTTCCCTTAAAATACATACAAAAGCAAGGATGGACTCCCAAAAGATAAAAATTTTCTTAAATGAAGCCTTCCACAACCCTTATTCAGGGAAGGCGCATATTGTGAATGGATTTTTATCGTTTCTTATTATGTCCTCGGTCGCGATCGTACCGCTTCATTTTCTACCGGATTTAGAGTGGATTTTCGACGAATTGTTTTTCTTTGACCGGATGGTTGTGACTCTTTTCACCGTGGAATATATTTTACGTATTTGGTCGGCGAAACGTCCCATGCGCTATGTTTCCTCTTGGTGGGGCATTATCGATCTGGTGGCAATACTTCCTTTCTATCTTGCGAAAATGGGAATTCTGGCAAACCCGGAAGTATTCCTCATGCTTCGTTTTATTCGTATTCTGAAATTTGTCCGCACGTACGAAATGCAAGAAGCTTCTCAAAAAATGACACAATTAAATCACCATGGAGATTTTGAATTACTCCCTCGAGAAAGAATAGACACTATTGTACATAAACACGGATTAGTATTTCTGCTCGGAATGATTTTGCCTCTTTTTTTCACTACTGCCGCGTTGGCTATTATTATTGTTTTCCGCGGAAACTCTTTAGCGGTGGCAATTTCTATCCTTTTCCTGTTTTTTGCTGGTATATTTTTTCTCAAAGCTTGGCTCGATTACAACTATGATGTTATTTACATCACGAACTATCGCGTCATTGTTCAAAACAGAGAACTTTTCGGAACAATCAAAAACGATGTTTCGTACGAGTCCATTACTAATGTTGTTCCGAGCAATCTGGGACTATTTCGGTGGCTCTTTGGTATCGGCGACATTCACATAGAAACAGCAGCAATGGCAGGAACCCTATTCTTTCCCAATTCCCCCCAACCACACAAAGTCGTTCGTAGAATTTCCGCCAACAGGCAACGAATTATTACCGCACGAGAAAATGTCGAAGAACGGGAAGTGGAGATCATAGACAAGTTGCGAGAGCGGACCGATCTCGAACATCCGATCAAGGAAGAAAAAAAGAGTGATTGAAAACTTATAGAGCAAAAGAAAAATAAAACGATTCTCTCCCACATCCTCCCCCCTAGTGGGGGAGGACTGAGGTGGGGGGGATAAGAATCACCCTCCCCTTATTCCCCTCCCATCCAGGGAGGGGATAAAATCAATCATTTTATAGTTGTTCAGCTATATAATGAAGATTCTTCTCCTCGCCTTGGCGGGGCTCCCTGGCCTGCTCCGGCCGAGGGCAGGCAGAATGACAGTGCTTTATATCATTCTTTTTAGTGTCTAAGTTTTTGGACCGTTTGGACCGTTTTTCTCTGTCCAGGCGTCAGTTGACCCATGGCAGTATTGGTTGCTATTTGAATTGTTTTTCGTTTCGCAAAATTGTCCCATGACCAATCCACCACGGAAAACAAACCTTCCATCCCTCCTTGGATTGCCCCTTGTTTCCAAAGCACCGGCCACAACGTTTTCCAGTTTTTTGGTGTCATCTTCTTGAGAATCCCTTTGGTAAGCTCAAGTCCCGCTTCACGAGCACTTAATTTCACAGCACCTTTTTTCGCGGCTTTCTCTACTCCTTCCCCGAGTGCTTCTTTTCCCAGTTTTTCAGCTCCTTCTTTAAGCCCCATCTTTCCAAGTTTTTCTGTCCCTAGTTCTGCCATCTCTTTGAGTCCTTTTTTTCCAAACATTTTGGCAATACTTCTTATTCCAGTGGTGGCACCTTTCCCTATACCCGCACGAGCAAAGGCGAGCCCCGCTCCTGGAAGTCCCCCAGCAAGTGTTCCGACAGCAATCGGGACAATAAATAAACCATCTAAGCCCACATTCAATCCGAATTCCGCCCATCGAGCCCAAGCAGGCATCCCTGTCGAATAGTCATCAAGTCGGTCTAACGACTTTACCGAACCCACGACTGGCAAAAGTTCCGCCATATCGCCCCACCAACCGGTCTGTGTCACTTCGGCTTTTAATTCATCCAGATTTCCCCCATGACGGAGCGATCTGAAGGCATCTTTAAGCGTGAGAATAGAAAACGCAATTGCAGCTCCCGAAGCGGTATGGCGAATAGAAAACCCACTAAATTTTCCTTTCTCTACCGCACGCACCCCCGCTGCTCCCATGCTTTCAATATCTTGCATGGTTTTGGTCGCCGAACCCGACATTTTTTCTGCAAATTTTTCTGGACCGTCCTGAGCGATCATTCTCAGTCTTTCTTCTGCTTCTCTCTGCCATTTCTGAGATCGAAGTTTTGCTGTTTCAAAATCTTGTTTGATTTCCAACTTTCCTCCTGACTTGCGAAGCGAAGTAACACGATTCCGTGTTTCCTCCGTCTGATGGAGCACATTCTGTGTTTCATCTTTTATTTCCTCTCCTTTTTGTACTGCCTGTTCTATATTGTCTTCCGTATCTCTCACAAAATTGTACGCCATCAATTCTTTTTTATACTGAGAAAAGAAAAGATATTTCAATGCCTCCAATGGATGACATATCACACTCCATATTTTTTTTAACACATTTTTTTCTTCTGGGTCTTCTCCCACAACCTCCGCAAAAGACAAAAACTTCCTCTTGTTCTTTTCATCTCGTCCGATGTATTTTTCAGAAAGAGAATCAAAAATCGCTAATGGTTTTTCTGAAACGCCTTTTTTTCCCGAGCCAAGATGCAACAGGAAAGAAAATAGTTTCTCTTTCTTTTGTATCTGCTCTATGTTTTGAGCCGTGATCTGCATCTCTTTTTCACTGGAAAGTTTACCAGCGTATTGCTCAATCGTATCTTTGTTTTGCGAAAATCCTGGCACAAAAGACTCTGCTACGCGAAGCATTTTTTTCTGGTTGCGTGTCACATCCGTGTCCAAAACTTCCAAACGACTTCCCGCATCAGCACTTTCCAGACTTGAATCTATTACTTCTTTCGTTACTTTTTGAGGTTGCACCTTTTCCCGTTCTGCGTGTGACGGCACCACTTCTTTTTCTTCTGCGTTGACGGGGAGGGCTTGATTTCCAGACATCACAAGGTTTTATTCTTCTCCTCATTGTACCAGAAAAGAACAAAAGGGACAAGGGACATGGGACAAGATTACAAGCAAATGCAAACAGACCAAACTTGTCGCTTGTCTTTCGGTCGGAGCATGTCTTCAGACATGGTTCGAAACGTTCCGGATCCCCGCCAAGGCGGGGCTCCGACAAAAAAATAGTTTTATACAAAATACGTAATACTAGCTACTAACTACTACCCCTGTATACTCCCAGTATACAAAAATCATTTTTTATATCGAAGATCCTTCACTGCGTTCAGGAAGACATTTCTATCTCTATTCCACATCGAATCCTCCAAACACATCATCCACATCATCCACTTCCTCGATGGCTTCGATGAAACGTTCTACTTTTCCGAGCATTTCTTCTGAAATAATTTTGGGGTCCTTGGCTCTGTATTGCGGTTCTGATTTTGTAATCTCCATCCCCTGTTCTGACAATGCATCTCGCACTTTCGCCAGATCTGAAAAATTGGTAATAATCTCCGATTCTTCCTCATTATATGAAAAATCTTCGGCACCCGCATTGATTGCTATTTCAAAAAGTTCTTCTTCTGACTTCCCGTTATTTTTGATAGTCACCACGCCCACATGGTCAAACAAAAACATCACTGATCCAGAACTTCCCAAATTCCCACCATTTTTTTGAAACACCGTACGAACCGCTGGCATAGTCCGATTCTGGTTGTCAGTAAGAGCTGTTACCACAAAAGGAATTCCGTCAGGACCAAATCCCTCATAGACCTGCTCTGAAAACTGAGAAGCTTCTTTCTCCGCTCCGGCAAGTTTTTTGATAATCCGATCGATATTGTCGTTAGGAACATTATCGGCTTTCGCATTGGCAATCGCCGCTTTGAGCGATGCATTGGTATCAGGATTTGGATCACTTCGTCCAGCAATCATCAAAAGTTTTGAATGCTTCGTGAGCACTTTTCCGCGCTTCGCATCAGTAAGGGCTTTTTTGTGTTTAATCGAATGCCATTTGGAGTGACCAGACATGAGTATGTATTACGTAGAACGTATTATGTATAACGTATTTTAAAAAAGAATAAAAGAAAGGGTTGGGCGCCGAAGAAATATTACTCCCCTCGGCGCAATTTTGAACGAATTTCTCGAATCCAGACAAAAAATATGAAAATTATCTGAAATCCGCAAGAAAAAAAATGTATACTGGGGGTCTACATTTTAATGCGAAATGTTAAATGTTAAATTTTAAAATAAATCTTAAGTATTAATACTTAAAGAACCCCCTATAGCCAAAGAAAAATAAAGCGATATGTATTGTCATTGCGAGGACTCTGCCTGCCCTGGTCGGGCTAGGACAGGGAACGAAGTCGAAGAGGACGAAGCAATCTCTTGCAGGATAATGAGATTGCCACGCTCTCCCGATAAATCGGGATCGCTCGCAATGACAGGGGGAGTAGAATTTTTATGTCATTTTATTTTTCTCTCACTATAAATCCCTTTAACCCCTCTGTCCTTCGGACATCTCCCCTTACAAAGGGGAGCAGGGGGACATTTTAAATTTGAAATTTAGGATTTATTTTTACCTTTCCGTTCTCCGTAGTTCAAGAGTGGCAGACGACTTAAAACTTCCGATTGCATAACGGGACAATATCAGTTTTTACTTCTCAGACTACGCCCGTCCTCCGCAGTAGCAGAACTACTACTACGTAGGATGGAAAGGATGAATTGCCTTAACATTTTACATTACTTCCTATTCTTTCCATCTCCTCTTCCGTCAATTTCCGAAATATCCCGGATTTGATATCTTCCAAAAACACATCTCCCACTCTCACACGCAATAAATCCGTCACCGTTAATCCGCACGCGTCGCACATCCGGCGAATTTGTTTGTTTCGCCCCTCCCGAAGGACAATCCTACATTCTTTTTCTTTTAATTTTTCAACCGCACACGGAAGCACTAATTTCCCATCCAGTTTGATACACCCCTTCGAAAGTCTCTGCACAATTGCCGAAGTAATCGGCTTATCCACCGTTACCAAGTACTCCTTTTCGTGCTCATATCGTGGATGTGCTAAGTGATTGCACAATTCTCCATCGTTCGTCAGGAGTAATAAACCCCGAGAATTTTTATCAAGTCTTCCAATCGGAAAAACTCTTGCTCCAAAATCAAAGGCCGTTAATGTTTCCCCTTTCGGTTCCGTTTGGAGTGTTGATTCAATTCCAATAGGTTTGTGAAACGCAAGGACAATTTTTTCTTGCACCTTTGTTTCCACCTCCGTGCCATTCACTGTGATTTTTTCTTCTCCGGAAACTTTGTCTCCGAGCGTCGCTTTTTGTCCATTCACCAAAATTTTCCCCGCTCGCATCAAATCCTCTGCGTCACGACGAGAACAAATCCCCTGCTCTGATAAAAACTTTTGAAGGCGAATTTTCCCCATTTGAAGTTTGTAGTTTGGTAATTTGAAGTTTGATTAATACGCTCTCCTTCGCCCCAATATCACAAGCCCTACAAAGAAAAGGATCGACAGTGCCACGACCGTTCCTATACTTCCCGGTCCCGTTTCGCTCAAAGACGTGGTAAAAGACAGCGTGATTCCCTCCGATTCATTTCCTGTTTCATCTACCGTTATAACTTTTACTTCGTAGTTTTCATCCGTATCGACTTCCAGTTCCAAGGTGCTGAGTCCCGCACCTAATGAATATCCCCCATCCCATTCTTCTCCCCCTCGACGCGTGTACAAAATTTGATCCACCACATCACCATCCATATTGGGAGAAGGAGTCCATGAGAGCACCACAACATTTTCCGATGCAAGACGTCCGGAGTCTACCGCCAAATCCATGGCATCCAATGGTGGAACCGTATCAACGGGAGCCGCCGGATATACAGGTCCTTCAAATACTTCTGATTCCTCTCCCTCCTCACTTTCTTCCGGCATATTTTCATCCTCTTCCATGACAATCCCCTGATCAGGTTCAACTTCACTGAGCGGTTCTTCCACGTCCGTCAACACTTCTTCTTCTGGGGTGGATTCTGACGGAATTTCCTCCTCCACCGGTGTTTCTTCCCCTGTCTCAGGAGGGATTATTTCTTCTTTTGCTTCCGGAATAGCGGAAACCTCAAGGGAATATGTTTCCCCTTCAATCCCTTCATCATCAATACCGGTTACAGAAAAAAAGTATTCCGTTCCATTTACAAGCCCCGTTATCTCATACGAAAGCATATTCCCAACCTCTCTCTCATCATCGTATAAATCATCTTCTGTCTGCACCGAACTCGTTCCATAGTACACTTTGTAGTTTACCACCACTCCATCGGGATCCGTCCCCCTTTCCCAAGAAAGTTGCACCGAACTATCCCCGGGGACTGCAACAACATTTTGAATTTCGTTCGGAGGAGTCGGGAATTCTTGAGCCATTCCTTCTGAAAAAAAGAAAAAACCGGACAAAAGAAGCGCAACCGATGTAATTTTTATTTTCATTTGTTGTAGTGTACCATCTTCTTCAAAAAAAACTCAAGTAAAAAAACAGATCCTAAGTCTTCGCTTCGCTCAATGCGGGAACAGATCCTTCGACTCCCCTTCGGCTACGCTCAGGGTCGCTCAGGATAACACGTCCTCCCGATTCGTTTCGTCGTTCCACTCCTTACTCATCGCGAGTTCAGTGTTATTTGTTGTAGTGTACCATTTCCTTTAAAAAAATTTCAAGCAGAAAGAGACACAATCAAACTATTTCCCAAAAATCTGTGTCACATACCACTCTTTTTTCGCGTTCTGAGCTAATCCGATGCCAACTTTTGTCCACTTCCTTCGTAGCATATTGGCTCTGTGGGAACCCGAGTTTTCGAGCCCCTCAAGTGCCAAAGCGAAACGAGAACCATAACTTAGATTTTCACCAAACTCTCCCAAGAGTCCTGCATCACGAATCCGTTCGTCGAACGACCGACCCACATCGTCAGTATGAGAAATGAAATTCCCTCTCCCCATTTTCTCCGCATAATCCTGGGCAAATTGCTCTAACTCCGCGCTTGAAACGAGAGTGGGAAGACCGTGATTCGCTCTGATCGCATTTATCCAGTGAAGCACACCCGCTTTTGTATCAGAGGTGATGGGCGTTTGGGTGCGAGGCGCAACCGGCAAAATAAAATTTTCCGAAAAGTACATTCCCCTATTGAAAAGGATTTCTCCTTCATCAGAAAGAATCTCAAAAACATGCGTCCCCCACTCCTCTGGTGTTATTCGAACCAAAAAATCACTTCCTCCTCGTTCCTGAATAGGAAACTCCCGCACAAAACCACTCGGGGTTATAAGAAAAGCATTGTCTTTCAAATGCACCTCCGGAGTATGTATCCGTCCTTCAAGGACTACATGATCCAGTGTTTTTACAAAGCGGGGAAAATCAAAAACAGAAATAGATTCCGTTTCTGTATCCGGGAATCCTTCCGTTAGCTGGTATTCCCGTGAAGCCGCCTGTTTCCAGTTCATAGTTTGTTTTGCGAGGGTCCCATCCAGAGAAAAAGCCTGAGAAAGACGAACTGTCAGTGGTTCTCCTGTTCGAAATTTTGAAAAGTAATCATAGGAAAGCGTCATTTGATTCAATTCATCTTCCAAAAAAAGTGTTTTTTGAATGCCTCGTTGCTCAAAATCAATACGACTCACCAAGTCATCCATCGACTCCCATGTAAATGTCACTTTCTGATGCTCGGGAAGGACTTTTACTGAAATATCCGAGTTGAAAGAAATGCCGGAAGACGCAAATTTTCGCTCTTTTTCCAAAGGCACCACTCGTATCTTTTCCACACGAGATTTGCTCTCGTCGTCCAATATCAATCCCATATGAAACGATCCTTCCTCCTCAAAATGAACCGGAAAAGAGAAATTTTTTCCCGATATGAGGCCTGTAAAATGCTTCTGAGGCTCTTTCTCATTCGCACTTTCCGATATTTTTTGAAGAAACACCGTCGCCTTCTTATGCCCGGAAGAAACCGCTGTTCCGGAAAAATTCATAACCGTTCCCACCGGGACCAATTGCGGAATAGAACGTCTGAGAACCGCGTTGGGGAAAAAAGTGGTCGGCAAATGGGTCACTGTTTCTGAAAAGAGAGGGATTGTTTCTGTCCCTCTCGCCAACGAAACGGATGGTGTTGTACGCGTTGAGGAAGTTTCTATTTCTTTCGCCACGATAGAGGGAACAGGCTTATTTTGCGCTTCAATTGATAATTCCGGCAAAACAGCGTCGGGCACCAAAGCCTGTTCTTCCGAAGGGGAAGCCACTACTTCAAAATCGACTGTCACCACCCCCCTGGACAAAGGTGTCAGTAAGGAAAAAGCTCGTTCGGAAAGATCAAGAATTCTATCCGAATGATATGGTCCACGATCGTTAATACGCACGATAATCGACTTTCCCTCGTAGGAAACTTTCAAAAATGTGTCGAACGGAAGTGTCCGATGTGCCGCCGTCAAATCAGTTGAATCATAGATTTCTCCGCTGGCAGTCGGACGTCCGTGAAATCCTTTTCCATAATAACTTGCCTTCCCTGACCCGGAAAATATATATTTTTTCGTAAAATCTGATTCCGCCACACGCTCCGTCCTATAAATTAATTCTGCCATCTCTCCACGAGAAACGGACTCGTAGGGAGAAAGATTCAAATCATCCAAAATTCTATAATGGGCTGTAACTTGAAAAAATCGTTCATACCAAGATTCTTCCGGCAATTCCTCTTCTACGGGAATATCAAAACTCAGAACCAACATTTTTAAAAACTCTGACCTCGACACCTGCGCGGACGGATGAAAGGAACCATCCGCAAAGCCTTGGACAATATTTAAATCCGCCGCCGTGTTCACATAATCGGCATACCACGCATCAGATGAGACATCCGGAAAATAATCCGCCCCCCTGTCCTCCGCTGATATTCCCGCTGCCATCATAAGCACTTTCAGCGCCTCCGCCCGAATCACCGGTTGCAAAGGGCGGAAATAATACGCTCCGCCTTTTTCGTATCCCTCCACAATCCCCTCTTCTTGAAGTCCCTCTATAGCATGAAAATATGGATGAGTTACATCCACATCCGGAAAAGAAGCCTGTGCCGTTCCGGTGAGAAATCCAATGCACAACACAAAATGTATACTCCCAGTATACACTCCTCGAAACCAATTTTTGTTTATTTTTGTATTCACGGAAACCATTGTAAAGAAATGGGGAAGAATTTTAAATTTTAAATTTTATAATCCATTCGACAAGCTCAGGACAAGCTTCAAAATAATTTCTAAATATCTTAATTTTTAAACATTAAAAAATTAGGACATTATTTAAAAATTGGAAATTAAAAATTAATTCTTTATTGTTCATTGATCCTTGATCATTTTTCCTTGCTCGAAAGAGTGTGCATCCACTCCGTTTTGTCATATTGGAACAATTCCTCTTCTTTAAAAAATCGGTGAATTTCTTTTTGTGCGGCTTCGACAGAATCGGACGAGTGTACAATATTGCGTTGTCCAGAGAGGGAAAAATCTCCCCGAATCGATCCCATGTCCCGCGGAGAAACCCCTGACACGAGTCTCACAATTTCAACCGCTCCGAGTCCTTCTAAGCACAGCACCACCACGGGACTCGAACTCATAAACTGGGACAGTTCAGTGAAAAATGGTTTGTCCGCTACATGCGCGTAATGTTCTTGCAAAATCGCATCATCCAAACGCATCATTTTCAGAGCAATAAGTTTGAGACCTTTGCGTTCAAAGCGACGCAAAATTTCCCCCACCAGTCCCCGCTGTACCGCATCCGGTTTTATAATAACAAGTGATCGTTCCATGGTTTACAAGTAGTTAGAAAGATTGAGAGTGAGAAAGCCAGAGAGAAAAGAAGAATACATAAACTTTCTGACTCTCCCACTCTCCCACTCTCTTACTCCCTTTTAAAATGGCAAATCTTCTGCTGATATTTCCTCATCTGGTCCATTGTCCGGCTCTGGAGCGTTGTCATCATAGCTTTGTCCACTCTCATCTCCCGATCCACCACCCCCTCCTCCGCGAGGAGAAAGCATAATCATATCTTGTGCTACAATTTCAGTTCGATAGTGTTTGACTCCTGATGTATCTTCCCAGTTACGCGTTCTCAGACGTCCTGAAAAATACACTTTCGCTCCCTTGTTTAAATACTGGCAAACAATCTCTGCTAGTTTCCCCCAGCACACAACATTATGAAATTCTGCTTCCTCGTGTTTTTGACCGTTTGAATCGGTCCAGTTCCGATTTGTGGCAACCCCTATCGTGGTAACCGATTGATTGGAACCCGTCGTTTTTAATTCTGGATCCCGCGTGATGTTTCCGATGATCTCTGCTTTATTCAATGAATTCATCGCTTAAAAAAGTTAGAAAATAACGAATACGATTTTAAAACAAGCAGAAAAACTCGCAATTTTTTCCTATTGACAAAGGAAAAGTTTGAGGAACTCTAGCCTCTCCGAATGCTTCTCAAAAAAAATATTCAAAACCGTTGACATTCCAATCAACGTATTTACAATTCGCGCGATTTCAATTCTTATCTTTTATTGAAAATGCAGAAAACATACGAAAACGTCGAGTCCATTGCTGGTCCTATTTTGGTCGTAGAAGGGGTAGAAGGAGTGAAATACGAAGAATTGGTGGAAGTCATGACCGCAAGCGGAGAAAAAAGAATGGGGAAAGTACTAGAAGCAAACGGTTCGCGCGCATTAGTTCAAATGTTTGAATCCACTCGTGGACTTTCTACAAAGGGGCTAAAAGCAAAATTTCTTGGACGAACCGCAAAACTTGGTGTTTCCCCTGATATGTTGGGACGTGTGTTTAACGGAGCTGGAAAACCAATCGATGGAGGACCGGAGATTCTTCCTGAAAAAGTCGTTGATATTTCCGGACAAGCAATCAATCCCTATTCCAGGTCATTTCCGTCCGATTTTATTCAAACGGGAATTTCTTCGCTTGACGTGATGAACACACTCGTGCGTGGACAGAAATTGCCGATTTTCTCGGGATCAGGATTGCCACACGCCGAACTCGCGACCCAAATCGCCCGTCAGGCAAAAGTGAACGATGGATCAGACTTTGCGGTGGTTTTCGGAGCGATGGGAGTGACGTTTGAAGAAGCGATGTATTTCCAACGAGAATTTGAACGAACTGGAGCGATTGAACGAGCAACGCTCTTCATCAATACAGCTGCCGATCCGGTGGTCGAACGTATTGCGATTCCGCGAATGGTATCGAGTTTCGCCGAATACTTGGCATTCGAAAAAAACACTCATGTGCTGGTAATTTTGACCGACATGACCAATTACGCAGAGGCACTTCGAGAAGTATCCGCCGCTCGTAAAGAAGTACCAGGACGACGTGGATATCCTGGGTATCTCTATACTGACCTTTCGACGATTTATGAACGAGCTGGACGTATTAAGGGGGCTTCTGGTTCAGTGACCCAAATGGCAATTTTGTCCATGCCCGAAGACGATATCACTCATCCTATCCCCGACCTCACCGGATATATTACCGAGGGACAATTCGTGCTCGATCGAGGACTGCACCAAAAACACCTTTCTCCTCCAGTGGACGTATTGAAATCTCTCTCACGACTTGCGGGAGCAGGAATGGGAGAAGGAAAAACGCGAGAAGATCACTCCAAACTCAAAGATCAGCTCTTTGCCTGCTACGCACGTGGAAAAGACGTACGAGAACTCGCGGTGGTGCTAGGAGAAAGCTCATTGTCTGACATTGATAAAATCTATCTCGCTTTTGCCGACCGATTCGAAAAAGAATTCGTCGGACAAGGATATGGTACAGAACGAACCATTCTCGAATCACTGGAACTTGGATGGGAACTTTTGCGTCCATTCCCGGTATCTGAACTCAAACGATTGAATTCAAAGATTATCGAGAAGTATCATCCCGATCAGAAGAAAGGAGCCAAAAAGGAAGAAGTTGTAACGGAAGAATAAAAAGGAATCATCTGGAAAGCAGGTTGTCAGATGGAATACTTTTTCCTAGAATAGGAATGTCTTAGTTTTTAGAAAATGACTACTATTTCTTTCGAAGAAAACGTCGGCATCAAGAAAAAGAAATTCAAAAATCTGGAAACATTTTTTGTCTACTTAGAAGAAAAAGATCTTTATCCTCCTTCTGAAAAACGTTTGTCCGCAAAAGAATTTGAAGCAGAACTCCAAAAAGACTGCGAAGAGGCAAGAAACGCTCCCCCATCTCGTTTTAAAAAAAAATTAGAAGATAAAAAATTATCAAAAGCAGTCCGACAAGACTCTGGAGAATCTATTCATTGGGAAAAATTATCAGAAAAAAGTTTAAGCTTCTGGGAGCATTCTTCAAATGACGCGTATGGGAAAATGCTTTAAAGAAAATACTATCGTTCTTATTAGATATCCCTTTACTGACCTTTCAAAGTCAAAAAGTCGTCCTGCTTTAATTCTAAGAAACCAACAAGATGAAGATCTCGTTTGCTTACCCATCTCTTCTCAGATAGGAACAACAAGAAATGACGTAAAAATAGAAGATACTGATTGTCTTAATTTCACATTTCCAATTTCATCATTCATAAGAATCCAAAAAGTATTTACTCTTCACTCCTCTCTCGTAAAACGAGAAATAGGAAGTTTCACGCCTCAGTTTTTCAAGAAAGTAAAGAAAGAGTTCACTAAATTTCTCAACTCTTGAAAAAATGATCCTTATTCTCACCAGCGAGTTTTATCCGGACATTACGGGCGAATTGGAACGCGCAGTTATTACCGAACTCGAAAAAAACAACGAGTCCTATGAAGTTATAAAAGTTCCGGGAGCGGTAGAGCTTCCTATTACGGCACAACGGATACTCCAAAAAAAATGTCACGACACGGTCATTGCGTTGGGTTGTGTGATTCAGGGCGAAACCGATCACTATGAATACGTCATGCGAAGTTGCACCGACGGATTAACTCGCGTCTCCCTCGATATGTCTATTCCTATTATTCAAGGAGTACTCGCCTGTCGCAATCGCGCGCAAGCCGAAGACCGAAAAACACGCAAAGGACAGGAATTTGCGCAAACGGCTCTCACAATGAAAAAATTATTTTCAACTTCTTAGCTCCCTAACAAGGGGTTTAAACCCCTTGTTAATAAAAACTTATATAGTATGTACGCATCCTTCAAAGAAATTCTCTCTCAATTCTCCGCCGGAGAATTTGTGATGGTGCTCGACGAACATCGGGAGTGTGAAGCAGATTTTTTTATACTCGCTGAACACATCACACCGGAAAAAATAAACTTCCTGCTCCACAATGCACGCGGGATGATTTGTGTAGCCTGTGATGAGTCTATCCCCCAAAAACTCAATATCCCTCTCATGGTTGAGAAAAACGGAAGCGCGCATGGGACGAATTTCTGTGTTTCGGTGGATGCCGCAAAAGATATCACCACAGGGATTTCTGCCTTCGATCGAGCTCGGACGATTGGACTCCTCGCCGATCCTAAAACACGTCCCGAAGACTTTGTCCTTCCCGGCCACACATTTCCACTTATTGCCAAAGATATAAAAAAACGGTTTGGACATACGGAAGCCGCAGTAGAGCTAGCTCTCGCATCGCAAAAATATCCCGTTGTGGTGATTTGTGAAATTCTCAACGAGAGGGGTGAAAAAGCGAATAAAGAAGAATTATTGCTTCTCGCAAAAAAATTGAATTGTCCACTCACAACGCTTGAAGAACTTCAGAAAAATTTTATGCTCAGAACATGAAAACATTACTTTTCACACTTCTTTTTGTTCCTTTTTTTGCCGTGTCTGCGGCAGATATTTCGGGATACGAACTGCCGGAGTTGACGGTCACGCCTCTGGGATCGGGCACCCTGCTCAAAGTCGGACGGGTATCTGAAATCGGAAGATTCCGTATTCAGAATTCTTCTCGAAAAAAGATGGTGCTAGAGTCTTTGACACTCCGCAATTACGGTAAAGCGAAACTTGATATGGCGCTGGAAAACTCGGGAGTATACGTCGGCAATCAACTGGTTTCCAACGGTGCTTTTGTTGACCGAAAAAACATCACGTTTCTTTTTGGCAGTGCGGTTTCCGAAGGATTTACCATTCCGGCCGCCTCTTCTGTCATCTTTTCACTTCAATCTATGATTGCGTACGCAAGACCCGGAGACGATATCGAGCTCGGACTTCGTTATGCGGAAGACTTCGTCATACGTGAAATGTCGAGCGGATTTCAAACAAGTATTACTGAGAAGTTTCGCCTCGAAAATTACCCCCTTCATCCAGGGAATCTGAACGTTCTGCGTCGATGGTATCGTTACAGGCGATAAATTATTCCCACCTCTCTACACTACTGGGCTTCCGACAAAAATATTTTTAATTGTTCCGCCGAAAAGCGAAGTTTTTCTTTTTCTTCTATCGTCAAATCAGCTGTCAGTATTTTTTCTATTCCCGACATTCCTACCTGGCAAGGAATACCGAGCGACATTCCCGTGATTTCGTATTCTCCATTCAGTGGAGAAGAAACAGGAAAAACTTTTTTTTCATCCGACAGTACAGCATCTAGAATTTCTGCAAGAGCAGCTCCAATTCCAAAATAAGTAGACCCTTTTCCTTCGATAATGACGTACGCTTCGCGCATCACGGAGTGTTCTATCTCCTGTTTCTCTTGTTCCGAAAATTTCCCTGATTCTGATACCGTCGACCAAGCGACAAACTCACTATCTCCGTGTTCTCCCAATACCCACCCCGTTACATCTTCCACATTTCGGTCGAATTTTTCCGCTAATCTCCAACGAAGACGAGCCGAATCAAGCAATGTCCCCGAACCAAACACATGTCCTTTGGGAAGCTTAAATATCTCACTCGCCACCTGCGTTAAAATATCAACCGGATTGGTGACAAGAATCACGATTGCGGTTTTCTTTAATTTCCCAAGTGACACTTTGATGGATTTTAAAATTTTTATATTTCGCTTCAATAACGCCGACCGTGGCTCTCCCGGTTGTTGGGCTACACCGGCGGTAATCACAAAAATATCCGCCTGAGATAATTCTTTGTCTCCGAAATCAGCTCCCGAAACTTTTGTTTTTGAAGAAAAAAGAATCGTATCTCTCAAGTCCAAAACCTGCGCGGTTTCAAATTCTTGATTCATGTCGACGAGCAAAAATTCCACGGGGAGATTTTTTAAAATTCCCGCGCTCGCCACATGCGCTCCAACATTTCCGGTACCGATAATAGCGACTTTTTTCATTTTTGAACAAAGCGTGAAAGCTCAATAATCTTTTGCCAGATATGTTCAATGTGCTCAGGAGGAAGATGAAGCGATATTGCTTTTTCTTTGAGCCTTATCAACAATTGCTTTTCGCGTTCGGGATCAACGATATCTCTTCCTTCCAGTTTTTTTAATTCCGAAATTTCCCGCGCCAAATCAATTCTTTTGGAAATTAAATCGAGAAGTTCTCCATCCAACGCGTCAATTTGTTCACGAATGTCTTGAAGTGGCATATTCCCATTGTAGCGTATCCGTAGGGACGTAGCAATGCTACGTCTCTACAATCCTGTATACAAAATTACGGGGTTATGCTTTCAATGCAAATATCCCTTTGGAGCCACTAAAACAACAAACTCTCCCTTTATGTTTTGAGCGTTAAAATGCGCTTTGGCCTCTGCGACAGTCCCTCGAAATATTTCCTCATACACTTTGGTTAATTCCCGTCCAACCACTATCACTCGATCTTCTCCTACCCATTCCTGCAACTCATCCAATAATTTAGAAAAACGATGCACCGATTCATAAAAAATATGCGACATTTTTGCTTCTGTAAAACCTTTGAGAATTGTTTGTCTGCCTTTTTTGTGTGGCAAAAACCCATGAAACGCAAATGAATCTGCCGGTACACCCGCGACCGAAAGCAGGGCTGTCAAAGCACTTGCTCCTGGAATCGGAATTACCGTAATCCCCTGCTGTACTGCTTCTCTGACCAGACGGAATCCGGGGTCGGAAACACACGGCGTTCCGGCATCGGAAATATAGGCGGCACTCCGTCCTTCTAGAATTTCTCTGATAATTTCGGTGACTTTCGTGTCAGAACTCTGCGCATGAAACGATTTGAGCGGTGTCTGGATATCATATTTTTTGAACAAAATCCCTGAATGACGCGTATCTTCCGCGATAACAAAATCTACGGATTTCAGCACTTCTACAGCTCGAAATGTCATATCTCCGAGATTCCCAATAGGAGTGGCAACAATAAAGAGGTGACTCATAGTTTCTGCTTATTTTATAAAAATATTCGTTGCAAAAGAAAAATATGAAACGCACTGTTTTCGTATCATGTAGCAAGTATCACGTATTATGGAAAAAAATATCTCATCGTCATTATACGTAATACATAATACGTTATACGTGATACATTCTCCATATTTTTTTGACATATTTCCTTTCTTTTTTCAAAATAAAGAACAGATTAACTTCCACCTCTCATGAAAAAACTGCTTATTGTTGCTGTTGTGCTTGTTCTTGGATTTTTTGCGTACAAAAATATGGACACATCTTCCTCAAAAACTGTGAAAAGTGATGTCATTCGCATAGGAGGTATTATGCCACTGACAGGTGATACTGCTTCTATCGGTGTTCCCATACAAAATGCCGCTAATTTGCACGTAGATGAAATCAACGAAGCCGGAGGTATCGATGGACGTCGGATGGAAATAATCTGGGAAGACGGCAAATGTTCTCCCGGAGAATCATCTCGCGCAGCACAAAAACTCATCAATGTCGATAAAGTGTCCGTCATTTTGGGAGGAGGGTGTTCGGGAGAAACACTTGGAGCCGCTCCTATTACCGAAAAAAACAAAGTTATTCTTTTTACCCCCACCTCTTCTAATCCCGAAATCACCCACGCCGGTGACTTTGTTTTTCGCACCAGCCCATCGGATTCCAGCCAAGGAAAGGTTTTGGCGGAATATGCCAATGCGCATTTTGAAAAAGTGGGTCTTATCAGCGAACAAACAGACTACGCTATAGTGCTCGCAGACACGTTCGAAAACCATTTCACAGGCGAAATTGTTCGAGAAGACTACTTACCGAGTGAATCTGATTTCAAAACTCGCATTACGAAGCTCAAGAATGAAAACCTAGATGCCCTATTTATCAATGCGCAAAATCCCCCAAAATACGAAATTATCCTCAAACAACTTCAAGAGCAGAATTGGGCGACCCCTCTCCTTACAAACGAAGTGGCAGGAGGGAATGTCGAATCGACACTGAAATATAAAGATTTTGTCTCAACATTGGGACTTGTGGCCGGAAATTTTGTAGCTCCAGATAATCCACGTTTGGACGCATTTGCTCAAAAGTATAGAGAACGATTTGGAGAAGAACCTCCATATTTGAATTATATGGCTACAACGGTTGATGCCCTGGATATTTTGGTAAAAACACTCGGAGATCTTGGAGACAATGCTACATCGGAGGCAATTCGCGATGCATTGTATGCGACGCAAAATTTTGACGGCATGTATGAGAATTTTGCTTTTGATGAAAACGGAGATTCCAATATCACGCACTCACTGTTTCAGTTTGATGGAGAAAAATTCGTACTTCTTAACGAATAAAATGAAAAAAATCCTTCTCGGTCTCGGCTTATCACTCTTCCTTTTTGGCTGTGAAAGTGCGACACAGAATACGCCATCCAGCGAAGAAGAAGTTCTACGCATCGGTGCTGTAAACCCCCTTACAGGAGAAGCGACTGCCTACGGTGATCAAACAATGAATATTACCAATATGGTGGTAGAAGAAATAAATAATACAGGCGGAATTAATGGGAAAAAAATAGAAATCATTTGGGAAGACGGAAAATGTACTGGAAAAGATGGATCACTGGCAGCTCAAAAACTTATCAATGTAGATAAGGTAAATATCATGCTCGTGAGCTGTTCCATGGAAGTTCTGGGCGTTGCTCCTATCACAGAAAATCGAGAAGTGCTTGTCTTTTCAACACTCGCCACCAATCCAAGTATTCGTGATGCGGGGGATTTCGTATTCCGTTCTACACCATCTGACTCCAGTCAGGGACAAGTTTTGGCAGAATACGCCGATGCCCACTTTCCGAAGATAGGTATTATCTCTGAACAAACTGATTATGCCATTGGAGTAACCGACACATTCGTAAAACATTTTAACGGAGAAGTTCTCCGCGAAGATTTTCTTTCTTCTGAATCCGACTTCAAAACGAGGATTACAAAACTGAAAAATTCAGGCGTTGATGCTCTCTTTCTGAGTCCTCAAACACCTACAAAATTTGAAATTCTGATAAAACAATTGCAGGAACAAAACTGGGATAAACCAATATTAGTCAATGATGCCGGCGCAGGTGATCTTACGGTAGTAAGAAAATATCCTGAATTTTTGACCAACGTAGAACTTGTCGGAGCAAATTTCATTGCTCCTTCAGGACCAGAACTCGATGCTCTTCTGGAAAAATACCAAACAAAATATGGAACAGATCCAAGATATATCAGCTATGCTGCCTCAACGGCTGATGGAATTCATATGCTAGCGCAAGCCCTTGAAACTGTCGATGACGTAAGTGACACACATAAAATTCGAGATGCACTTTATAACATAAAAGATTTTCATGGGCTTCTTGGTATCCTCTCCATAGATGATCACGGTGAAGTCAACATTACTCACTCACTTTTCCGGTTTGATGGAGAAAATTTCGTTCCACTAGAAGAATAAAATGTATACTCCCAGTATACAAATTTAGAGTTTTTACATGAAAAAACTACTTACCATTCTCAGTCTTTCGCTCCTTCTCTTGGGATGCCAGTGGAAAAACACAGACGCTGATGACCCTATAGTAATAGGAGCTATTACGCCCCTCTCTGGAGAAGCGGCTGGATACGGTCTTATGGAGCAAAACGTAACGAATCTTTTAGTAGAAGAAATTAATACAAACGGAGGAATTAATGGACGACCATTGTCTGTTCTCTGGGAAGATGGGAAATGTAATCCCGGAGATGCATCCCGTGCCGCTCAAAAGCTCATCCGAGTGGATCAGGTTTCCATTATTACCGGATTTTCTTGTTCTGGATCAGTGCTGGGAGTGGCACCAATTTCAGAAAAAGAAAAAGTGATTATCATGGGGGCACTCAGTAGCAGTCCCGAAATAACTCACGCCGGAGACTTTGTATTTCGCACTTTTCCCTCTGATTCAAGTCAGGGAAAAATATTAGCCGAGGAAGCAAATAAGCATTTTAAAAAAATCGGAATGATCGTTGAGCAAAGCGATTATGCCCTTGGTATTGCCGAGGTTTTTGCAGAATACTTTGATGGAGAGATTACTAAAGAAGAATTTATTTCTTCAGAATCTGACTTTAAGACAAGAATTACAAAATTGAAAAATAGCGACATTGAAGCGCTATTTCTCAGCACTCAAGCACCACCAAAGGTGGATATTATCCTCAAACAACTAGAAGAACAGGGCTGGAGTGTGCCTATCTGGGGAAATGAAATGATTGCCAACGACCGAGAGGTGGTAGCACGCCATGCTCAATTTCTTGGTTCACTTGATTCCGTGGTATCTGCCATTCTTATGCCACCAGAAAATGAAAAATTTAATAATTTTGTAGCGCGTTATGAAGCAAAGTATGGAGAAAATCCAAAATTTATGGATTATGCGGGACCCGCGGCCGATGCGATCAATGTGATCGCGCATGTTCTCCGGAAAGGGATTGATCCTATCGATACCGAAAGCATACGTGACGCTTTATACAATCTTGATGACTTTGAAGGAATGCATGGACCAGTGCATTTCGATAAAAACGGAGATGTTGGACTTACGCATTCTTTACTACGATTTGACGGAGAGAAATTCGTGCCACTGGAAAATTAATAAATTTTTGTCATTCTGAGCGCAGTGAAGAATCTTTACCATCGATATTTTGTCTATATGCTGACGAATTGGAATAATAGAGTCCTATACACTGGTGTTACAAATAACTTACTCCGCAGAATTCAAGAACATCAAGAAGGAAAAATTCTCGGGTTTACGCAAAAGTACAACGTAAAAAAACTGGTCTATTTCGAAGAAACTGATAGTATTCACGTTGCTATTGAACGCGAAAAAGAGATAAAAGGATGGATCCGACAAAAGAAAAATATTCTCATCGAAGAAGAAAATCCTCAATGGAAAGATTTATCCGAAGAACTCTACGAATAGATTCTTCGTCATCCGCCGCGGCGGAATCCTCAGAATGACAATATAAAAAATGTCTGAACTCGTTGCACAACTGATCTGGAACGGACTGGTCACAGGAGCTTTGATTGCACTCGTCGCGCTCGGCTTAACACTTATCTATGGCGTTGCTGGGTTTATTCAATTTGCTCACGGAGAAATGGTAGCTTTGGGAGCTTATGCTTTTATGATTTTCCACAAATTGCTCCACTGGGAAATTCTTCCGGCTGCACTTGCGGCTGTTACAGTTGGAGTTGTTGTAGGACTCATTATTGAAAAATTATTTTTTCGCCCCGTACGAGAACACGATCCCATGATTCCACTCGTGCTTTCCATTGGACTTTCCATCGGTCTTCAGGCGTTGATTCTTATATTTTTTGGTCCCAATATCCTCACAATTTCTGACCGTTCGTTTCACAGTCTTTCGATTTTTGGCAAAAAAATACTCGCCACGCCAAGTCAGATTTGGGCTATTTTTCTCTCTTTTGTTTTGATGGGAGGTTTGATCCTTTTTTTAAAGAAAACAAAAATTGGGAAATATCTCCGCGCTGTTGCGAGCAACAGAAGTGTTGCTGAAGTATTTGGAATGAGCACTGACCACGCCATGCAGTGGATTTTTGGTATCGGGGTAGGACTGGCGGTTATTGCCGGAATATTTCTGGGATTTGAACAAAACCTGGAGCCACTCATGGGCGTCCATATGTCGGTCAAAGCATTTTCTGCAGTTGTTCTTGGAGCCGTGGGATCGGTGCGAGGAGCAATTTTGGGAGCATTTCTTATCGGGCTCGCAGAAAGTTTGCTGGTCGGACTCAGTATTATTCCGAGTGGATTTAGTGCTGCTATTCCTTTTGTCATCCTTATTGGAATGCTGTTGGTGCGCCCGGAAGGGTTGTTTGGGAGGAGGTTTGAGAACCTTCGGAGGTAAAATATCAAATAACAAGCACCAAATAACAAATAAATTCTAAATTCAAATGACCAAAACAAACTACGATCTAGAAGAACGAACCTTCCAATTCGCAAAATCTGTTTGTATTTTTTGCAAAAAACTAGCTCAAAATGTCTCAAATATTGAATACTCGAAACAAGTTATTCGAAGTTCTGGTTCCATTGGAGCTAATTATATCGAAGCAAATGAAGCTCTTAGCAAAAAAGATTTCTGTCACCGAATAAAAATTTCTCGAAAAGAGGCAAAAGAATCTATTTTATGGTTAAAACTTATCGCGGAAACAAATAATGTTTCTGAAGCTCGAGAGGTGAAAACGTTGATAAATGAAGGAATGGAAATTAAAAAAATTCTAAGTTCTATACTCATAAAATCAGAAAAATGAACCTTTATAAATTTGCCCCTGTTTGGAACATTGAGATTTGGAATTTATTTGGAATTTGTTTTTTGGGATTTGGGATTTATTTTCTATTTGTCTTTTGAAGTTTGATATTTCCTCGCGATGCTCTCCTACCTCTTCTCGCTTCTCATCATAACCGCCATCTGGGTACTCCTCGTCCAGAGCTATAATCTGAGTTTTGGACTCACGGGACTTTTTAATCTTGGACACATTATATTTTACGGCATCGGCGCCTACACCGCGGGTATTCTCAACACTCGTTACGGATTTGGATTTTTTGAAAATTTACTTTTTTCGGCTCTTGTCGCAGGAACGTTTGCGGCATTTTTTGGACTGCTGACACTACGGCTTTCTGGACATTATCTGGCTATTGCGACCCTCGGGGCCGCGATGATCGCAACGGTCGTTGCCACCAACTGGGTGAGTCTTACCAACGGTCCTCTTGGAATTCGTGGCATTGATGAACCCGAACTATTTGGACAGGTGATTCAAGCTGATTCTTTTGGATTTTTGTTGCTCATACCCGGAGTGGTAGTTGTTTGTAACATATTGCTTTTTCGTATTTTTCACTCCCCTTTTGGTCGAATTCTCCGTTCTATCAAGGATGACGAAACTGCCTCTAGAGCCGTTGGGAAAAATATATTCGAGGCAAAAATGTGGTCGCTTGTGCTTTCGGCGGCATTTGCGGGAATAGCTGGTACGCTCTATGCCCACTATCGGCTCTTTTTGGATCCGAGTATCTTTGCTATTCCGGAAATTATTCTGATTATTTTGATGGTAGTCGTTGGAGGACGAGGCAATTTCTGGGGAGCGATTCTTGGAACGATTCTTGTTGTTATTATTGGAGAAGTCCCGCGTTTCATAGGGTTTCCCAACAACATTGTAGGAGCTACACGAAATATACTCTTTTCGGCTCTTTTGATTGGAACAATGTTCCTTCGTCCCAATGGACTTTTTACTTTTTTTCAAAAACGCACTGAATGAGTTTTTTCCAAGTAAGTCATCTCACCAAAACATTCGGTGGTGTCCACGCCGTGGAAGACCTGAATTTTGAAGTAAAAAAGAATTCCATCACCGGACTCATCGGTCCCAACGGAGCCGGAAAAACAACCGCCTTCAATCTCATCACGCACTTTCTTCCTCGCAACAAAGGGAATACTATTTTTGATAAAAAAAACATAAGTCATGTGCCAGCATATAAGTTAGTGCGAAATGGTATTGCTCGAACATTTCAGCAGATCAGAATATTCCCCAATCTAACACTTCGGGAAAATTTACTCCTTTCCGTATCTCATTCATATGATTCCTGGTGGCGCAGTTTATGGAAAATCAACGAAACAGAAGCAAACAAAAGAGTCGAACAAATGCTCAAAGAGGTGAATTTATGGAAATATGCTGACGCTCCGGCAAAAAATCTGAGCTATGGGCAGTCAAAGTTGCTTGAAATTCTGCGATGCATGGCAACTGATGCAGAATTGATACTTTTGGATGAGCCAGCGGCAGGAGTGAATCCTACTATGCTCCGCACCGTAGAAAAACTTATCTTGGATCTCAAAGCACAGGGAAAAACACTCCTTGTTATTGAACATAATATGCCATTTTTGATGGGGATATCCGATGAGATTATCGTTATGGAAAATGGACGATTTCTTATGCAGGATAAACCTGAAGTAGTCCAACAGGACTCACGAGTACTAGAAGCGTACCTAGGCAGGTAAATCTCAAATAACAAATCCCAAATGACAAACAAATCTCAACTTCCAAATCCCAAATTTGAAAACAACTTTTTCGATTTGAAATTTGATATTTTGAATTTACTTGTTATTTGGTGCTTGGAGTTTGGTACTTAATTTTTAATTTCTGTCATGATTCTTGAAATCCAAAACCTCACCGCTGGTTACAAATCTGGACCAAGTATTCTCCACGACGTCAATTTCTGTCTCCATGAAAACGAGATTGTGACCATCATCGGTCCCAACGGTGCCGGAAAATCAACAGTGCTTAAGTCTATTTTTGGACTTACAAACGTACGGAAAGGGAACGTTACCCACGGATCGAGAGATATTACAGATCTCCCCACAGACGGCATTATCCGTTCAGGCATTGCCTTTGTCGCACAAGGAGACAATGTTTTTCCCGACCTCACTGTCCAGGAAAATTTGGAAATGGGGGCTTTTATCCGCACAAGCCGAAAAGAAGTTCAAGAAAAACAAGAAGAAGTATTTCACTTCTTTCCTTCACTCAAAAAATATCGTTCCCAAAAATCAGCCCTACTTTCGGGAGGAGAACGTCAAATGCTAGCACTCGGAATGGCACTCATGCTCTCTCCTGAAATACTCCTTTTGGACGAGCCTTCCATTGGACTCGCTCCCAAGATCATCAATGAAGTATTTGAAAAAATACAGAAAATCAAATCTACCGGTACTTCTATCCTTATGGTCGAGCAAAATGCAATAAAAGCATTGGAAATTTCCGACCGAGGATATGTGTTAGAGCTTGGGAAAAATGCACTTGAAGGGACCGGGAAAGAACTCCTCAAAAATCCAAAAGTCGGAGAACTGTATTTGGGGAAGAAGCAGAAATTGGAGGAGGGGAAATAAATTTTAAATTTTGTAATTTCAAATTTTTAAATAATGTTTTAATGATCTAATTTTTAAAAATTCGTATTTGAATTAAGATATAGCTAATTCAAAATAGTTTGTCATAATAAAAAGAAAGGTAGATAATAAGGGGGATGGCATATTCGATGGATTATCGGCAACGAGTATTTGAGATAAAGAATAGTGAAGATTTAACATATGAAGAAACAAGTAAT
>JAIPGU010000007.1 GCA_021735575.1 Candidatus Altimarinota bacterium
AATAAAATAATCCAAGAGTATTTAGAGAAGCACAATCGAGAAGAGGGGAGTGATGAGAAATTTATCCTGGAATAGGAACGAGCAGGCTTTTAAGCCGTTACCCCAAACCTATGGACTTTCAGTCCATAGTATATTTAGTGGGGGTATACAAAATTTCATTCTCTTGGTATTTTTCTACATACTTGGTCTTTACAGACAATTCGAAACCATGGTTTATCACGAGTTTTTCTTGTTGAAACAACAGAATTGCGTTGAGGATGAGTGCTGGAGGCAATGGGGACAATGTCTTCTGCATTGGAAGTTATGTCCTTCAGTGTAAAAAAGAGAGTGCGTCCTGTGGGGAATTCTATGTCGATATTTCCATACACTGTTATTTTGGCGGAAGTTCCCTCATCAATTATGAGAGGATTTCGAAAACGAAGCGTTGCGACTCCATCTATGAGTCCTGCGTCCAGTGATCGTTTGAAATCATTCGTGATAGCGATGAGCCTGGAAACATCGTTGTCTTCCGATAATCCATTTCTTTGAACGGATATATCGGAGAGAGAGACATTGCCACCTCTTGCGGTGGCGGTAATGGTTGTGAATGGGATACGGACACCGTTTTTGGGAACAATGCCAGAATGCGCCACTTGAGAAATTTCAAGTGTGGCGGCAAAACTCGCTGAGGAGATGAAAATGACACCGAGTGAAAATAGTATTTTCTTCATTACTTCTAAACATAAGGAAACAAGTAAAAGCTACACTTTTCTAAATTTTTTGCCACCCAAATTCACACGCTTTTTGTGATGACAAAAAATCATTTTTTAGTACTATAGCAAGAGAAAAATAAAATGATTTACCCCATGAAGTTCCGCAAAGCGGAAATCCCGATGAATCGGGATTATTTCACAGGGTGAACAAACAAGGGGTTTAAACCCCTTGTTAGAGGAGAAAGGATATATTATTTTGTTTTTCTTCAGCTCTATCTCCTCCAGAATTGAATGATATGCGAAAAATTTCCGAAGAACTTCTTGTGTTACTAGCTCTCTTCCTTCCTTGGCATGGAGCTATTACCGTTTTTTTTCCAGATAATTGGCGTTTTTGGAAGGAGCTCCTTCTTGTTGTTTTTTTCTTTTTGGTATTGTTATTGGAATTGAGGAGGAGATACAAAGAAAAAGATTCTTTTTCTTTATTATGGACCGATGTTTTGGCGTTTCTTTTTCTTGTGTGGCTTGGGGCATTAGTGGTAGTAGACGGAGATAAAAATACGGCTTTAATGGCGGCGCGTTACATAGGAACAGGATTTATCGTATTTTTGCTCACTTCTCGTTTTTTATCGCATTTGGATCAAGCTCGGAAAGTGGTTCTTTTTTCCCGAATCTCGGTAGCGCTTCTTTCTTCCAGTATTTGTGCTGTATTTTTTGGTATTTGGATGAAGTATTTTGGTGGGATTGAAGTGTTGCAAAATTTTTATTCTCCAACGATTTCCTCTTGGGTTCCAGGACAAACGGTGCCTTTGTACCATATGGCGGGAGGATTTATTCGCATGCAAGGAGGAAGTTCGGGACCGACGGAATTTGCCTCGATTCTTTTGGCGGGGCTTTTGATACTGCCTTTTTTACCGTTGATCCGAAAATGGAAAAGGGTAATAGCCTTCCTTCTTTTGATAGGAATTTTTCAAAGTTTCTCTCGTATGGCTCTTCTTTTGGCTCTAGGTGTTATCCTTTTTTACTTTTGTTCTCAGTACAGAAAACATCTGAAGAAAGTAGTTCTTTCTCTCGGTATTGTGGTGCTTATGGGACTGGGAGTGCTTTTTGGGAATAAAACTGTCTACCAGAATTTTTTTGAAAGAGCTGGCAGTTCTGAACATATAACGCGTCCCATTCAAGCGATTCGGGCGGGGTTGTACCGTCCTTTTACCGGAAATTTAGGAGAATTGGGGCCATCTGCCCGCATAAAAAATCTCAGGGAATACAATGATGATACGGCGATGATTGCCGAAAATGTATTTGCGGATTATTTCGCACAAATGGGAATGCTCGGTCTGGGACTGGCTATTTTGTTTTTTGTATTTCTGTTCCGAGAAACATCTTCTCAAGCATGGCCTTTCTTGGTGGCGGTGCTCGTGTCTGCTAATACGGCGACTCTCTTTGATATGACTCCAGTATCTATACTTTTCTTCCTTCTGTTTGCTTTTTTCGTGTCTTTGCGGAAAATCCGATTGGAAACGACGTTTTAAGGAAACACTCGTAAATTTTTGTCATGGCTTCTCTTCCAATTCACGTAGCAAATCTCATTACTATTTTTCTTTATATGGGATGTTCGTTTCTCATTGCTACTTGCTTATTTCCGGACTTTATTCGTTTTTTGCAGAACTATAAATTAACGAAAAAAATACGAGAGAAGGGGTTGGCCGGTGGAACGGCGGAGCTTTTTCGACGCCTTCATTCTCACAAATCGGGAACTCCCACCATGGGAGGAATTGTGATTCTTTTGGCAGTATTGGGGACGGTGGTGATTTCCAGAATTTTGGCATATTTCGGTTTCATTGATGCTTCGATTTTGAGTCGTGGAGAAACCTATTTGCCTATTGTGACGTTGGCTGCGGTGGGAGCGCTAGGAGTGATTGATGATCTGCTTAATATTCGCGAAAACGGGACACAAAAGGGATTATCAGCAAAAGTGAAATTCTGGTCGCTCATCGCATTTTCTATCATAGGGGCTGTTTGGTTCTCCTTTAAATTAGAGTGGTCGCTCGTCCATGTACCGGGAGTGGGGGATTTCGATTTGGGGTTGTGGTACGCGCTGCTTTTCATATTTGTTTTGGTGGGAACGTCCAATGCTGTCAATTTTACAGATGGTCTTGATGGTTTGGCGGGAGGACTTTTGGCGATTGCTTACGCTTGTTTCGCGGTTATTTCCTATTTTTACGGGCTTCCGATTCTCTCTGTTTTTTGTGCAGTCATTGTCGGAGCATTGGTTTCTTTCCTTTGGTTTAACGTTCCTCCGGCGAAAATTTATATGGGAGATACTGGGTCGCTTGCCTTGGGAGCGACGCTTGGGGTTATTGCTATGCTTACCAATGCGGTTGTGATCCTGGCAATCGTTGGATTTGTGTTCGTATTGGAAACGGTTTCTATTATTTTACAGCTTTTCTGGAAAAAGTTTTTTAAGCGAAAACTCTTTCTTATTGCGCCCATTCATCATCATTTCGAAGCGAAAGGTTGGTCGGAAACGCAGATTGTCATGCGTTTTTGGATTTGGGGAGCAGGGGTTGGAATTTTGGGACTGGTGGTTGGATTGATAGGAATGGGGGAAAATGGGATTTTGTAGCAATGAAGAATGGAGAATCCATGCTTCGTTCGCCATGGCGAACTACGCAGGACAGATGGAGGATAAAGAATAGGAAATGAAAAGGTTCAATTCCCGACAAGCGAGAACCACGATTGAACTAGCGAGAGAAATGGCGTGCCTCCCTTTGCAAGGGGGATTTACCCTGTGAAATAGGATTTTTATTTCACAGGGTGAAGGGGGTTTACCAAAAGAACCCCTCCCCGCCTCAGGCGGGTTTCTCCTTCCAAAGGGGAGCATAAAACTTATTTTATTTCTAGGAGTTCCACTTCAAATACCAATGTTGATCCACCCGGGATAGGTCCATAGTCATTTTCTCCGTATCCGAGAGATGGGGGAATAATTAATTGTCTCAGTTCTCCGATTTTCATGCCGAGTACGCCCTCATCCCAACCTTGAATAACTTGTCCTCCTCCGGCAGTGAAGTGAAACGGAACTCCGTGTCCACGACTGGAATCGAACTCTGTTCCGTCAGTAAATGTCCCGACATAATGGACAGAAACATTATCTCCGGCTTTGACTGCTTCGCCAGCCCCTTCTTGGAGTGTATTAATTTGTAATTCGGTTACGTCTTTTGGGATGGTGGATTTATTCATAGTGCAAGCAAAAAGAAAAGGAGTAAGAGCGAGAACAAAAATGAATTTTTTCATAATGGATATGTTAAGGAGTTAGAAGAACGAATTTAAGGAATACATGGGAAATTTATTTTTTTGTACTGCTCGTTATCTTGTAGTCTTGTAATCTATTATTTACTTTTTGGGAGAAAAGAGTTCCAGAGTGTCATTTTCGAAGAAGGAGAGTCCGTTGTGTTCCACTTTCATTCCGCATTCGGTTCCTTCGTTGATTTCATTTGTTTCCTTTTGACCGATCTGCACGGATGTCACCTTTCCTTCGCCAATATTGTGTATGTTTTTTTCTTCTGTTTCAGGGTCTTTTCCTTCTCGGAAGAGTCGGAAACGTGTTGTTTTCTTTATTTTCCCACTGAGAACATCTCCGCCCAAGACTGCCATTTTTTTATTGGAAGCAAATATTTTTTTGATTTTGAACGTCCCCCAAATAATTTCAGTCTCCGCTTCATCCATTTTTCCGAGCAGAATGTCATTGATTTTCTCAGTCAAATGATAAATAACATCAAATTCAAATATTTCGACCCCTTCTTTTTCAGCTATTTTTTTTGTTTGTCCAGGAACGGCAACATGAAATCCAATGATAACAGTATCACCGGCAGAGGCGAGCATAACATCAGATTCTGTTACTTCGCCGATACCTGAGTGAATGACTTTAGCGAAACTTTCATCAGTCCTAGTTTTGTCTATTTCGTTTTTTACAGCTTCCAGTGTCCCTTGAGAATCCGCTTTTACAACGACTTTGAGTTGTTGCATTTTTCCTTCGGCAAGTTTTGCTTTCATCGTCGCGAGAGAGAATTTTTTTCGTTTCGTGAGTTCGTCTTCATGTGATATAGAAGCGACTTCTTCGGCTTTTCGACGAGCGACACGCTCGGATTCCATCACTTGTACCAAATCTCCAACATTTGGCGGAACACTCATACCGGTGATTTGAACAGGGGTTGAAGGAGGAGCAGACTTTATTTGCTTTCCTTCGAAATTTTTCATGGTTCGGATTTTTCCGTGCTGATCGTAAATTACGAATGCATCTCCCGGGCGAAGTGTCCCAGTATTTACCAATACTGTGGCGGTTGTTCCGACTCCCGGCAACATTTGTGATTCAATGACGGTACAGATGGCGGATCGTTTCGGGTTGGCTTTGAGTTCCTGCATTTCTGCGACCAACTTGAGAGTTTCTAGGAGTGTATCGATTCCTTTTCCTGTTTTGGCGCTGACAGGGATGCAAGGCGTGTCTCCTCCCCAATCTTCGGGATTTAAGTCTTGTTCGGCTAATTGTCCTTTGACTTGATCGATATTTGCGCCTTCTATATCCATCTTATTAAGTGCCACCACAATCGGGATGTTCGCTTCTCGAGCGTGATTAATGGCTTCGATAGACTGAGGTTTTAGTCCTTCATTGGCGGCAACAACGAGAATAGCGATGTCTGTTGCTCGTGCACCTCGCGCTCGCATAACGGTAAATGCTTCATGACCGGGGGTGTCAAGAAATGTCATTTTTTCTCCACTAATTTCAATTTGATACGCCCCGATACGTTGCGTAATCCCTCCGGCTTCGCCTTCGGCGACTTTTGTTTTTCGAATATAGTCCAACAAAGATGTCTTCCCATGGTCTACGTGCCCCATGATAGATATAATGGCAGGACGAGGAACGAGATCTGATACGTCCTCATCTTTGAGCAGTTCTGATAAATCAGCCCGAAAAAGTTGTTCTCCGGTGAGTTCGACCGCTTCTTTTTTTACTTTGGCCCCAAGTTCGCTCGCGATGATTGCGGCTGTCTCGTAGTCTACTTCCTGAGCCAGATTCGCTATGATTCCATTCTGCTTGAGCTTTACTAAAACAATAGGAACGGGTTTTGAAATCTTGGCGGCAAGTTGCCGAACGGTCATAGTGTCTGGCAATATGATAGAGCCGTCATCGGAGGTGATAACTTCGATTACTTCTTCTTCCTGCTCTTCGGTTTTCGTTTTTTTCCGGATGCTTTTTTTATTTCCCGCAGTCCGTTCTTGCTGCTTCTCAACAATTTCTCGTTCCAATTCTTCTTCGATTTCGTGTTCTACTTGTTTTACTTCGTCTCCCTGTTCGATATGGCGTATTTCTGCGGCGATTTCATCGGAAAGCATTTCGTCTTCTCCAATTTCAAAATCTAGATCCATCGCATGAAGCTGAACTGCCTCGGGAGCAATTTCAAGTTGTTTGGCGAGTTCGTAAACAGAAATGGGCATGGAAAAAGGGGGAATCGTGCGCCACTGTATTCGTCTTGAAGGTATTTGTCCAGTTTTTTAGATGGATGACGAGATGACAAGATAACGAGATTACGAGTTTATAAATGGGACAACAATATTGTCATAGCGAGTTCGCCTCACCACGGTGGGCAGGCGTGGCGAACTTCGCAGGGCAGGCGAGACTACGGGTAGGGACACGCCATGGCGTGTCCCTACGAGATCGCCACGTTCGTCACGGCGAACTCGCAATGACAAGAAGGAGAAATGTTTTTATTGAAACTCTTTAGAAGAAAGAGTACAACGTACCTCGATGAAATCACCGGAATTGCTCGCCCCTGTCGGTTCCTACGAAGCTCTTCATTCTGCAATTAGTGCCGGGTGCGACGCGGTGTACTTTGGCATCACGCATCTGAATATGCGAGCGGGGGCGGTGAAGGGGTTTGATTTTGAAGACCTCAAAAAAATCGTCGGTATTTGTCACAAAAATAACATCCGAGCGTATTTGACGGTGAATACCATCATCTACGACACAGAAATGGAGTTGATGGAAAAAGTGGTGAATGAAGCGAAGAAAAATAAAATCGATGCGATTATTGCGTCTGATGTGGCGGTATTGCAATATTGCCATGAAATAGGGCAGGAAGTGCATTGTTCCACGCAACTGTCAATTTCAAATACAGAAGCTGTATAGGTTTTCTCACAATTTTCTGATCGAGTCGTGCTGGCGCGGGAACTGGATTTGAAACAAATCAAAGAAATATCGAACAATATTTGTACTCAAAATATAACTGGTCACAAAGGCAATCTCATGGAGATTGAGGCATTCGTGCATGGAGCGATGTGTATTTCGGTGAGTGGAAGATGCTTTATGTCGGGGTTCGAAAATGGCTTATCCGCCAATCGCGGCATGTGCCGCCAGATGTGTCGGAGAGCCTATAAAGTAACTGATGCCGAAACAGGTTCGGAATTCAAAGTCGAAAATCAATATGTGATGAGCCCAGAAGACATGTGTGCGATAGATTTTTTGGATAAGGTTCTTGATGCGGGCGTGCAGGTGCTCAAAATCGAAGGGCGGGGACGTGCTCCTGAATATGTCTTTACGGTGGTAAGTGCCTATCGGAAAGCACTGGACGCGATTGAGGCAGGCACGTATACGAAGGAGCTGATTGAGGAATTATTTACGGATTTACGCACGGTCTACAACCGCGGACCTTCCAAAGGATTTTATTTTGGGCGACCAGTCGGAGCTTGGAGTCGGTCTTATGGAAGCAAAGCCACGACTCGGAAAATTCACGTCGGACGCGTCACGCATTTTTTTCCTCGCGCATCGGTGGCGGAAATACTCGTGCAATCGGGAGAACTTCAGGCAGGGGATAACATGTATATCATTGGTCCGACGACTGGAACCGTAAAAGTATGTGTCGAAGAAATACGAAATGAATCGGGAGAGAGTATTTCAGAAGCGACAAAGGGAATGACAGTCACGTTTTCTGTTCCCGACATCGTGCGCAATAACGATGATGTATTCGTCATTGAACAAGTGTCGGAAAGCGAATCAGAGAATAAAAAGAATACGAGACTGCACGATCGGATACAGGGGTGAAAATCAATGATCAATGAACAACTATCAATGAGCAGTGCTCCCCTTTGCAAGGGGAGACCCGCCTTAGGCGGGGAGGGGTTTTGAATTAATTTTCAATTACGAATAAACGCCCTCAAATCCCCCTTATAAAGGGGGACGGGCACAAAATCCCCCTGTCCGCCCCACCACGCTTGCCCGCCGTGGTGGGGCGGACAGGCGTGGTGGAAAAGGGGGCAAAATAATGTCTTTCTGAGTGAATGCGAAGAATCTTCCTTATAATTTGTTTCGCAAACGATCATACTCTTCTATGGGAAGCTGGATGTCGTTGAGTATTTTTCTAAGCAGTCCCTTGCTGACCTCTTTGTTGTGGATGGGGATGACGGTTGTTCTCCCATTTTCATGAAAAAAGAGGACGTGAGATCCCTCGGCGTCGCGTTCGGTGAAGCCAAGATTCAAAAGAATTTTTATTAACTTTTTAGGCTTAATCGGAATGAGCTTAGGCATAAGCAATTTCTAAATTTTGTATGCCAACAAATTTTGTGTGCTCTAGAGTATCTTTGCTCATATTTCGCAGGCATAGACGCAAAACTTCTTCGAGATTTTTTAACATTTTTTCCTGTGTATTCCCTTGGGCATAGCAGGATGGGATAGTAGGAATCGATCCGATAAACATACCATCCTCATCTCGCTCTATGTAAACCGTAAAGTATCGATTTTTCATGATTTTTTTTTATCAAAATGTAACAAACAAAGCAAATTTACCTTCCGCTGGTTCAATCATCTTGATTGAACCGTATTTTTTCATTTGTACACACAATAAAAGAATTTGTTTCATACGAGGACGTATGAAACAGCAAAAGAGAATGCTCCTTTCTTACTGTCTTTCTGAGCAAATGCGAAGAATCTTCCTTATAATTTTCTCTTGCTTCTTTTCTGTTTCTTATAAGGAAGTTCCTTCCCCGTCCACGGCGGGATCAGGAAGACGTGTTTTTTGAACATATTTTTTGTTCAATCTATTTCCCGATATCCTCATTCCAGAGTTCTGAATTTTTCTGGATAAACTACTGCATGAGTTGATGACATTCTTCGTTTGCGGCTGCTGAGAATGAATCCATTATAATTTCGGAGCTTCGAAGAAGGCAAGTTGCGTTTGTGTGTTTTTTACTTGTAAATTATATATTAATACGTTATAATTATGCTATAATATATATTAATTATGAACTATGAGGAATTGGCAAATATCGTTCAAAAAAAACCGGCAACGCTGGCGGTGTTTTTTTCTCGGCATGATCTTTCTATAAAATCAGAAAAAGATATTCGTTTTTATTTCAAATATCTTTGTAAGGGGAAGCGTTTAGAAAGCGGTAAAAGAGACGTGTCTCACCTGAAACAGTATCAGTTTACCGTTTCTCCCTCCCCCTTGCATCGGGCGCGGGAATTTGTTTGTATGCGCTCTTTTGTTTGGGATGTGAACCCGAGAAAATTAAGTATGAGTGCTTTACTCGAATATGTTTTTTCCAATGGAAATTTTGAAGATGTGCGAGAGATTATGCGTATTGTGGGAAAAGAAAAAGTGAAACATATTTTTCAAAAGCAGATACAAAGACCGCGCGTAAATTATCGTCCGGCGACGCTTCATTTTTTTAAACATTATTTTCGTCTTTCGTAATGCATATAAATATTCTTTCGCCTTCTCAAAAAATACTCCTTCCGTTGCTGAAAAAGTTTCGTTCAAATTTTTATTTAGTAGGCGGGACAGCTATTGCCTTGCATATAGGACATAGAAAATCAATTGATTTTGATCTTTTCACGAAAAAAGAACTCCGTCCTCAGACGATAGAAAACCAGATACAACGAGGGAATTTCTCTGTGGAACAGGTTTTTGTAAGTACGGCTGATGAATATACTTGTTTGGTAGATGGCGTTCGGCTTTCTTTTGTGTCGTTCCCTTTTTCTATTGTTGCCGAAGAGGATATGAAAGGGATTATACAAATGCCAAATTTGCTCCATCTTTCGGCAATGAAAGCCTATGCACTGGGAAGGAGAGCCAAATGGAAAGATTACGTAGATATGTATTTTTTATTGAGGGATCACTTCTCTCTGGAAATGATCAGTCATGAAGCGGAACGAATTTTTGGCGGGAGTTTTAATTCTCGCGTTCTGCGGGAACAGCTTATTTGGTTTGAAGATATGGATTATTCTGAAACGGTAGAATTTTTGCCGAGAAAATCGGTAAGCAAAGAGGAAATACAAGCGTTTTTGAAAAAAGTTGTGCGGTAGGAGGGTGTTATATGCATTTCGTTTCTTCGTACAAAAAACACCGCCATTGAAACTTTTTAGGAATTTATAATTCCACTAGAAAAATCCAAGTCTACTGACCTGTGGAGATATTCACTTGTGAAATGAAACGATTGATTTTTTGAACGTATTATTTATTTTAGAATGGAAAAGGTAAAAAAATGAACAATACAATTTTTGGTTTCGATGTTGGGCTTGGGAGTTTAGGACTCGCTGTGAGACAGGGGGATGATATAGTTCATGCAGATTCCTTACTGATGGATGCAGAGGTTGCAACTATTCAAAGTCAAGCCGAACGACGAAGGCAAAAAAGAACAAGAGATATTCATAAAAAAAGAGAAGAATGGTGGCAAAAGGTTTGGGAAAATATTGGGAAACAGCCTTTGAAAGGGATTCAAACATATAAAGAAAATGGTAAATGGGAAAGTATTAGGGGAGATGAAAAACTTGAAAGAGAGTTTGCAAAAGATGGAGATGATGCTATTTACACTTCGTGTTTGCTCAGGATTTTACTTTTGCAAGGTCAAAAGTTAGAAGATTGGCAGATTTACAAAGCGATTCGATCGGCGTTTCAGCGGGCAGGTTATCCTGATGTGCCATGGGCAAAAGGACAAAAAAAGGGTGATGAGGATGAGAAGAAAAGAACACTTGAATTTGATCAAGGATTAGAAAAAATATTTCCAAACGAGAGTTTAAGGTTGCCTTGCTATTACGATGCTTATCAAATGGGACTTTTTGATCCCAAGACAGGAGAAATTCAGTTCAAGCAAAATAATACCGCTAAACGAGCCAGGGGATACACAGCTTCGCGAGAGTTGGTGGAGAAAGAACTACGACAGCTTTTGACTCAAGCTGGTAAGCAAATTTCAGAACTAAAAGCTATTGGTTCAAATCCGGAAAAATGGCAGGAATATATTTTATTTGGCTCAGAGTTTGAAGCATTCAATGATACAAAAATTGAGGGAGTGTTAGATCAGAAAAAGGCGCGCTTTGACAATCGTTGTGTAAATACATGCAGTTGTATCCTACGGTTCAAAGTAACCCGAGCAGAAGATGTGTTGTATTTTCAGGTTCATTTTCTTTTGAAATTAAGAAATATGTTTGTGGAAAAGGCACGAGAGAATAAAAAATTAACGACAGAAGAAATTCGAGAATGGTACGAAATAGTAGAGTCCGAACGACTGGAATATATGAAAGACTTTTTGAAACAAAAAAAAGAAACTCCTAAAATAGAGATTGATTACAAAAAAATCGCAAATAAATACAAAATAACAAAAGCACAATGGAAGAAATGGTGTGAACAAAAAAACTACAAAGTCTATACAGGGACATCGGAAGTACTCATGCCAAGAATTTCAGGACGAACGGGTTTTAGTCGTCCTGCCATGATTTTGCTTCGTGAGTTGATTTTGAGCGGACAACCTCCACATAACTTTCGAGAAAAAATTCTTTCTCAAAACTTCAAAGGATTTGAAAAATTTAAACTCCAGGAAAGTGATTTAGATTTTTTGCTTCGGATGAAGGAGAATAATCCTGAAAAAATCTATATTGTTCCACCAATATTGGTAGAAAAGAATATTGATAGGAATACAGGAGATTTGGAAACAGCGGTACATAATATTATCGGAAGTACGCGTAATTCCGTCGTTCGACATCGCTTAGAAGTGTTTTTTAGGCAACTCAAAAGACTTGAAGCAAAATTCGGAACTCCGGAAAACATTGTGGTGGAGTTTGCCCGGGAAGATTTTAGTTCAGAGCAAAAGAAAAAAGACTATACCAAAGCCAGCAATGAAAATAACAAGATTTATGAGGAAGCGAAGAAAGAATTAGCCGAGTATTTTGGTGAACACTACCGAAAAGAAAATCATTTGGTACGGAAATATATCATGTGGAAAAAACAAGGAAATATTTGTCCTTTCACAGGACAAAATATTCCTATTTCAGAACTTCCGGATTGTGAAATTGAGCATGTTATTCCTCGGGGAGGAAATTGGAATGGACCTGATGCCATAGAAAACACCGTGCTCACAACACATTCTATAAATACCGAGAAAGGAAATCGAATGCCGTTTGAGTATATTTCGGAGAACGAATGGGAGGCTTTCAAGAATAGAGTGGAAGATATGAAAATAAGTGGGAAAACGAAAAAGATTCTTCTCTGCCGAAGCCAAGAGGAATCAGAAAAACTTATCGATCGCTACTATGGTTTAGCAGTTACTGGATGGGTAGCGCGTTTGGCAAGAGATATAGCGTGCGTATGGTTTGGGTGGCAACCCGGAGCAGAAGGTGAAGATCGAAAAATGCACATAGTGAGTGGTTCTTTGGTAGGAAAAATGAGACGGAAGTATGGACTTAATAAAGCTTTGAATCCGTTTTTGACAGAAGAAGAGCAAAAAAAAGACCTCAAAAATCGAGATGATCACAGACATCATGCATTGGATGCAATGGTGATGACGTATTTGGATGAATATATGCGAAATCCTCGACTTTTTGATCGGTTAGAATTGCCAGAAAAAGTAAGAGATCATAAATATTTTGAAGAAAAGCTAAAAGAAGTTATCCCACATAAAATTGCACGCAATAAAGCACGACTTGGGGAAACGGCATATCGAGTGATTGAGAAGCAAGGAGTGGTAGAAAAACGAGGAAAAAAAGTAGTGGAAAAGGACAAAATTACCGTTGGACGGGCAAATATCACAGAAGCAAATCCTAAAAAAATTATTGATCCTATCATCCGAGAACAAATAGAGCTATTTTTGGCAACGAAACCGAGCGATGAACGGAAAAAAGAGTTTTTTGATAATTTTTATGTAAAAAAAGTACAAGTAGAAAAAGGAAGACCTGATAATCAAAAAAATCTTTCCAAAAATCCGCATGCACGAGGACAGTATTATGAATCCAAAAGTATCAGTGGAACAGGAACTCTGCAACATGGCATGTATTTATATTCTAGAGGTGGAGGGAGTTGGAAGGTCGAACCGGTCTATGCTTTTAAATCTCCTTACAAAACAAAGCAAGATTTGATAGCGCAAGGGTATGAAATCAAGGATAATGCACTCTTTTATGCGGGGTGTATTATTGAGATCATGGAACCCATTGAGGATAAGGATATTGATAGAGGAAAATATACGGTGAAGACAATAAAATCGAATGGAACAATAAAGTTACAAAATTATAAGGGAGATCTTTTTGAATTTTCACTCTCAACTTTGGGAGATAACTTTCACTTTATTCAATGAGTTGGCATGTCCTCCATATTTTGACTCCAGATATTCATCTCAAGAAGTATCGTGGATTTTTGCAGTGCAAAAAGGATGGAAAAACACAACAACAAATTCCGTTGGAAGATATAAAGTGTGTGGTGCTAGCAGCACAAGGGACTATTTTTTCGTCCAAAGTCCTTTCTGCCTTGCTCGAGCACAAAGTTGGTATTATCCACTGTGACGACCGATTTGTGCCTTGCGGTATGACGATGCCGATATTGGAAACCATAAATCCTCAAATATTGGAACGGCAAGTATTAGCCAAAAAGCTGAAAGACGCTCTTTGGCAAAAAATTTTGCGTCAAAAAATAGAAAATCAGGCGACTGTTTTGGAGCTGATTGGGACAGATGCCGAGTACGTGCGTGAAGAATCGCGCAAAAAATTGCTCAATGAATCAGCGGCCGCAAGGCAATACTTCCGAGTATTTTTTGGGAAATTGGGAGAGCCAACTCTCACTCGTCGACAAGATGATGATCATCAGATAAATATCATGCTTAACTACGGCTATACTGTGTTGCAGGCGATGATTCATCGTTCTCTGGTCGCCCACGGGCTCAATCCTGTGCATGGGGTTCATCACATTGATCGGTATCAGTCTCACGCATTGGTGTATGATATGATGGAGTCATGGAGACCGTTTTTAGACCTGATGGTATGGGTATTTCTTCAGTATCACCAGAAAGAATATTTTTCTGATTTCAAAAAATACATTGCGTATTCTCAATCAAGTTGGCAATCATTGCACTTTGATATTTGCAAAAAGAGTATAAAAATGGTAAACTGTGTAGATTTTGCTTCGGCAAGTCTGAGTAACTCATTTTCATGTCAAAAAATAAGTCCACTTTGGCTTCCCGCAGTAGAGTCCAGCCACTTACAGGATCTTTTAAAATGGGATGGAGTGTTGTAATGTTTGATCTCCCCGTAATGACGACAAAAGAGCGAAAAACAGCTACAAAGTTTCGTAAGTTTTTGTTGGATGATGGGTACGCAATGGCGCAGTATTCGGTTTATATGAGATTTTGTGGAAGCTATGAAGCCATGGAAAAGCATACAAAACGATTACTCCCGGAAGTCCCCGAAGGAGGAAATGTAAAAGTCTTTTTTTTGACGGAAAAACAATGGGAAAAAGCTATTAATTGCGTAGGACAAGAATACTTAGAAAAAAAACAACAAATTGATCCCGAGCAACCCAAATTATTTGCAGTTTGGTGATAAAAAGAAGCGTCAGGCGGTAGGATATTTCATTCTAGAGCGCCTGATTCTTCTTTATTAGTTAAGATTTGCCCGCCCGTAGTTTAACGAGTCTTGAAAAAAGGGCAAATCAAAACCAGATTGATACTGTGATGCACCACCCATTGAGTTTAACGAGTCTTGAAAAAAGGGCAAATCAAAACCTCCTGGGGCGACAATGAAAGACATTCCAGAGTTTAACGAGTCTTGAAAAAAGGGCAAATCAAAACCGCATCGCCGTACACCCACGCATTGCCGGAAGTTTAACGAGTCTTGAAAAAAGGGCAAATCAAAACTGTATGTCAAAAACAAATATACAAAAAACAGTTTAACGAGTCTTGAAAAAAGGGCAAATCAAAACTGGATTGTTGTTATATTTCCCGATATTTAGTTTAACGAGTCTTGAAAAAAGGGCAAATCAAAACCAAGCCGTATTGTCTCGATTTTATTTCTCAAGTTTAACGAGTCTTGAAAAAAGGGCAAATCAAAACCTACTGACTTGAGTGCTTTCAGGTCTGCGTAGTTTAACGAGTCTTGAAAAAAGGGCAAATCAAAACGATCATTTATTCCCTGAAAGTCTGCGGGCAAGTTTAACGAGTCTTGAAAAAAGGGCAAATCAAAACCTAAAAAATGAGTAGTGTTTTTGAAATCAGAGTTTAACGAGTCTTGAAAAAAGGGCAAATCAAAACATACGGAATAATGAATGAAACATTCGTCGCAGTTTAACGAGTCTTGAAAAAAGGGCAAATCAAAACACGCAAGCCAATCATCCGAAAGGACAGAGAAGTTTAACGAGTCTTGAAAAAAGGGCAAATCAAAACTGACGTACCAACGCGAACAAATCCGTGTCGAGTTTAACGAGTCTTGAAAAAAGGGCAAATCAAAACAGAAGTTATCCAGTGCGTAAATTGGCGGAGAGAGCGGGATTCGAACCCGCGGTACGATTGCTCGCACACACGCTTTCCAAGCGTGCGCATTCGACCACTCTGCCATCTCTCCGTAAGAACGTGCCGATTGTATTAAAAAAAGAAGAGAGTGCAACTGGCTGATGAATTAGCTTTTGGTTAAACTTGATCGTTTTGGGAAGAAATGATGTAAAATTCATGAGTCATGAAATTAATACACAAAAAACACGCCCTCCAAGCCCTCAAACAATTCATACTTTTTTCAGCGATTATTCACCTATTTTCATTGAGTCTCTTTTCAATAATCAAACGAGATGGAACGCTTCTGAACTATTTTGATATTCTTGATATTGATTTGTTTTTTCCCTTTGTCGGGGAGGGGATAGGGAGTCAAGTTCTCTCGTTCGTAGTGGCAATAATCGTCTATTTTGTACTCTATTGTGTTTGTTCCTACAAGAAATAATGAGGGAAAAGGGACTCCAAAAAAGCTTCCAAAAAGTTTGACTTTCGTTTTTCAATCCTTACAATCGCGCGCGATCAAGACCGAAAATTGCATGTTTCGGTATTCAGAACGATTTTTTCCCCGAAATCACACACGAATGAATAAACTGCAGAAAAGTACCATCTAAGAAGAGGTACTTTTTTATAATTTTTTCATTTTGTTCTTCTCTCTTTCTTCTCCATTCTTCATTCCATAAAGCATGACTCACAAAGCGCTTCAATTCCCGGCCGTCCTTACCCCTACACGCGAAGATAACGGACGGTATTTTTTCACCGACATTGAAGAAGATTTTCCGTTCCCTGATCTTATTGAAGTGCAAACCAGATCCTATAATTGGTTTTTGGAAAATGGAATTAAAGAGCTTTTGGATGAAATAAACCCAATCGAAGATGCAACAGGAAAAAAACTGCGACTCGAAATCAAAAACTATGAAATAGAAGAGCCCAAATACAGTATTCCTCTTTGCCGAGAAAAAGGACTCTCCTACGAGTCTATTATTCGGGCACATGTATCGTTGACCAATTTAGAAACGGGAGAGATAAAAGAACAGGATGTGTATTTTGGGCAGATTCCGCGAATTACGGAGCAGGGAACGTTCATTGTCAACGGAATTGAACGGATTATTGTTTCTCAAATTGTTCGTAGTCCGGGAATTTTTTTCGCAACCAATACGGCACTTCCAGGGAAATACAGCGCAAAAATGATTCCCAAGCGCGGCGCATGGTTGGAACTCGAAACCGACAAAAAAGGACTTATCTGGGTTAAAGTAGACCGAAAACGAAAAATTCCGGTGACCATGTTTTTGCGGGCTTTTGGATATGCAACTGACAAGGAAATTTTGAAGCTTTTTCAGGATGATATTAAGGGAATCGAAGAAGACCCGATTACCAAAACGCTCCTAAAAGACGAATCAGAAAATGAAAAAGACGCATGGCAGGGGGTTTACAAACGTATTCGTCCGGGTGATTTGGCAACGCCGGAAAATGCGAGAAATTTCATCGAAGATATGTTTCACAACTACCGAAAATATGATTTGGGATCAATTGCACGATATAAAATCAACAAAAAGTTTGGTCTCAAGACAAAAGATGACGTGAAAGGGCGTGTATTTCGCATCGAAGATTTTATCGAAATGGTGCGAGAACTTTTGCGGCTCAATACGGGGAAATCCAATGCGGGAGCTGATGATATCGATCATTTGGCAAACCGTCGTATCAGAGCAGTCGGAGAGCTCGTGCAAAATAAATTTCGTGTTGGGATTCTCAGAACAGAACGCATTGTGCGCGATCGTATGTCGATTGTAGATTTGGAAGAAGTCACTCCAACACAGATCGTCAACTGCCGACCGATTACAGCGGCTATGCATGAATTTTTTGCGAGCTCTCAGCTTTCTCAGTTCATGGATCAGACCAATCCTTTGGCGGAGTTGGAGCACAAACGAAGAATCTCTGCGATGGGACCGGGAGGACTTTCTCGGGAACGTGCTTCCTTTGAAGTGCGTGATGTGCATCCGTCTCACTACGGACGCATTTGTCCGGTTACAACCCCCGAAGGTCCGAATATCGGACTCGTATTGCATTTGGCGTCGTACGCACGAGTGAATCAATATGGGTTTATTGAAACGCCGTATCGTACCGTTTCTCATTCCGTGCCAAACGATGGGGAATCTGCGGTTGGACGAATGGCAGGGGATACGGTTCGAGAAGGACGTACTATTGTCGTAAAAAAAGGAGACGTAATTGATACAAAGACAGCAAAAGAGTTCAAGAAAATGAAAGGACTGAAAGAAGTGTCGGTGCAGGCTTTTATTACCAAAGAAGTAAACTATTTCGATGCAGAAGCAGAAAAGGATATGTGTATTGCGCAAGCGAACACGGTATTGAATGACAAAGGAGAATTTACAAAAGACATTGTTTCGGCTCGTAAAAATTACGAACCGGGTTCATATCCATCTTCAGAAATTACACACATTGACGTGTCGCCAAAGCAGTTGGTATCGCTTTCGACTGCCCTTATTTCTTTTTTGGAGCACGACGACAACACGCGGGCACTGATGGGATCCAACATGCAACGTCAGGCGGTTCCTTTGGTGAATCCAAGCGCACCAGTTATCGGAACCGGAATGGAAAAAATCACATCGCACGATCAAGCCGTGAGAGCTCCGGAGTCCGGAGAAATTAAGTATGTTGATGCGAATGAAGTGGTATTTGTTGGAAAATCAGGGAAGAAGACGACATTCTTGGTTAATACTTTTTTCAGAACGAATCAATCTACCTGTATTACGCAAAAGCCACGCGTGGAAGCAGGAGAAAAGGTAAAAAAAGGAGATGTTTTGATCGATGGAGCATCCGTTCAAAATGGAGAATTGGCGCTCGGACAGAATTTGACAGTGGCATATATGTCATGGAGTGGATACAACTATGAAGATGCAGTGATTGTGTCCGATCGAGTGGTCAAAGAAGGACTTTTTGATTCGATTCATATTGAAAAATATGAACTCGATGTTCGAGACACAAAACTTGGTCCCGAAGAACTTACTGCCGATATTCCAAACGTTGCTGCTATAAAGCTTAAAGATCTTGATGAAAATGGTCTTGTGCGTGTGGGAGCGACAGTACTTGCCGGTGATATTTTGGCGGGGAAAGTAACCCCGAAGGGAGAAACAGAACTCACTGCAGAAGACCGACTCTTGCGAGCGATCTTTGGAGAAAAGGCGCACGATGTAAAAGACTCCTCTCTCAGACTTCCGCGTGGATCGGGAGGGAAAGTGATCGAAGTTTCAGTGCTTGACCGAACGGAAGGAGACGATTTGCCGACGGGAGTGATTAAACGCATCCAAGTAAAAGTGGCGCAAATGAGGCATCTAGAAGCGGGAGATAAAATGGCAGGACGACACGGAAACAAAGGTGTGATTTCTCGCGTGGTGCCATCAGAAGATATGCCGTATTTAGAAGACGGAACACCGGTGGATATTATTTTAAATCCCTTGGGAGTTTCCTCTCGTATGAATATCGGACAGGTGCTGGAAACACACCTCGGTATTGCGGCGAGCAAAATGGGTATCAATATTGCAACACCAGTGCTTCACGGAATTAAGATTGATAAAATTAAAGAATTTCTAAAAACGAATGATCTTCCCGAAGACGGAAAATTCCAACTTTTTGATGGACGAACCGGCGAAGCATTTGACCATACAACGGTAGTAGGAACGGTGTACATGCTCAAACTCATCCACCTCGTGGAAGACAAGATGCACGCGCGTTCTGTAGGTCCGTACTCACTTGTGACGCAACAGCCGTTTGGAGGAAAAGCCCAAAACGGAGGACAGCGTTTCGGAGAAATGGAAGTTTGGGCGCTTGAGGCGTATGGAGCCGCCAGCATCTTGCAAGAAATGCTCACGATCAAATCAGACGATGTTCATGGACGTGCGGAAGCCTATGAAGCGATTGTGAAGGGAGAGCCAATCGAGCTTGTCTCGATTCCGGAATCCTTCAATGTCTTGATTAAAGAACTGCAGGCACTCTGTCTCAAAGTAGAGTTACTCTACGATGGAAAAGATACAACAGAAGAAATTCTCAAACTAGAAGAAGAGGAAATCGTCGGAACCAGAGAACACGATGTGATAGAAGAAGCAGAAGGGGTGGAACAAGTAGCCGAAGGAACCGATGGAATGTCTCTGGATGATGAACTTACCGATGAAGACGAAGAGGAAGAAAAGCAAGGGGAATAGTGTATGTCTCGGGGGTATAAATTTGAGGCGATTGCGAAAGGGTGTATACTGGGGGTATACACTCTTTGCATGTGAGAATTTCGGTTGAGAAAAATAGAATTTTGAGTATAAAACTACCGTTCTTTTTAGAATAGATTACGAGATAACGAGATTACAAGCATATGAGAAAAACCCACGAACATGGGGTAACGCAGGGCGAGTAGTCTTGAGCGAGTGTATCGAGCGAAGGGCGTTATGAAGCCGAGTAGTCCGTATGAGTGAAGCGGAGTGAAGACGAAATAAGAATGTTGTTCTTTAAATCTGCGAACGCGGGGTAGCCGAGGATGAGTAGGAATTTCGAGTGTAGCGAGAAATTCCGTCAGCGAATCCGAAGACCTCCGTACTCCCGAAGCGGAGTGAAGACGAAATAAGCCGAGTTATCTGCCACGGCGGATCACGAAGGCATGAAGTTCTTTTAATGGGGTCCCCGAAAAATCGTAGATTTTTCAAGCTCCCGAATATGGGGTAGCGCAGGGCGAGTAGGACATTTAGAGTGTAGCGAAAAATGTCCGTAAGCGAGCCCGAGAACTCCATATGAGGGAAAGGAGCGGACACGAAGCAATCCGAGTCTCAATGAAATTGAGACGAGGCAAGCGAAGTGTCTCAGCGACGCGCGTATCGTATAATGGCTATTACACGGCCTTGCCAAGGCTGAGATACGGGTTCGATTCCCGTTACGCGCTCCAAAAAATTCCGGTATATCCAAAGGATATAGCGGAATTTTTTTAGTATCATGGGGAGAACCCGTATTTTTGCGTAGCAAAAATGGGTTCGATACAAGGAGCTAAGAAAAGAAAGCGACCGTAGGTCATTTTCTTTTCGTGCGACGACGTCACGACTGAGCGAAGCGAAGGAGCATTCCCGTTACGCGCTCTTAAGTTTCAGGATTCCGGACATTCGTCCTTCGGAGTAAACCTACGGAGAACGGAAGCCGGAATGACTATAAAAACGAGAATGAAAGAGTTTCCCGTTACGATTCATGCCGGTTCAGGGTTGTACCCTGAACCTTGACGTTTAAATTTCGAAGCAGGGCACATCCCTGCTCCTGCAAAACTCGCTCATGAAGAATATTGACAGATATATTTTTTTATTTATCTTGGCAAAGATGAAAAAAATAGTTTTTATCCTTTTTTTTCTTTTTGTAGAGACTGTGAATGCCGAAGGTATGAGGATAGTTCTCTCTGATTCAGTTTCTGAAAAATTAGCTGATACAATGAATAACTCTTTTCTTTCAAATGATCTGCCAATGCAAATGGCAGAGTTATTTTCAAATAGTGTTAATGCTTTGGCGGTGCATAATATTGCTTACTTGGCGATATCTGTTGGGGCTTTAATAGGAATCGCTGGATTTTTGTTGGGAGCATTTTATTTTATTAGTCTAAAACCTTTTGAAAAGAGACAAAACGATTTGGAGCGGAGACTTCAAAATCAATCTGAAGAAATAGATTTAAAAATTACAAATTTAGATGAAAGGTTCAAAAATGAAATAGATTCAGTAAAAAAGCAAATCCTCAGCGATAACAAAGAAATTTTAGAGAAACAAAAAAAGGAATTTCAAATCCAATTTGACTCTTTAAGAATGAATGCTTTGCGTCATGAAATAGATTTAAATGAGGCAAGGGGGAAGTTCGATAGCGCTTTAAGAGCGGAAATTGATCTTTTGAAAATGGATATTGATTGGAACGAAAGGTATAATTTTGGATCTAATCATGCTTTTAGGTTGGAACAAATAAAAAGACATCTTAATCATATTTTGGAGATGAAAACTAGAAAAGAATATGTTTGGTACGGTATGGATGAACACGAAAAATTAACAAAAACTTTATCAAACATTGCGGGGTTTGATTCTTTGAAGGAGTTGATATTAGGCTTGTCTTTAGAAATAGCTAAAGCTTAAAGAAGTTTGACGCTAAAATTTTATTTCAAAAACCCTTCTTTCAACAACTGCTCCCCCTCTTTTTTCGCAATGCCTCGTGACTGGAGATAGAGGAATTTTTCAGAGTCCACAGGAGCGATAGAGGCACCGTGGGAGGCAGATTTGACTCGGTCTGTTTTGACGGTGAGGACGGGGAGGAGTTTTCCTTTTGCATTGTCGAAGAGAATGATGCGTTCATTGATATTGGCGTCAGCATCGACGGAAGATGGGGAGAGAAGAGCGGTGCCGTCAAATTGCAGGAAACTTTCGTCTTCTGCGGTTCCGCGGAGCTCGATCTGTCCGGTTTGATTGGTGCCGGAAAAGGTTTGCGAGACTGTCCATATTTTTTTGTCTTTCCCTGTGGATTGGGCGCGTCCTTGGATACGACACTGGGCATTGTCGCCTTGGAGTTCGATTTCGAGGGTGAATTCGCGGGATCCTTCGTTGAAGTCTTGCAGGGTTACGTCGAGCTTCTCGTTCTTGCCAACGATTATGCGTTTGATTCCGGTGGGGTTAATGAGTTTCATGTTTCCTTGTCATTGCGAGCGAAGCGCGGCAATCTCAGGTATTAGGTGAAGAGATTGCTTCGTCACTGCGTTCCTCGCAATGACAGAAAAGGGATTTACCCAATACTCCCTTCCATCTCCAGTTCTATTAGCCGATTGAGTTCCACGGCGTATTCGAGTGGGAGGGTTTTGACGACTTCGTCGAGAAATCCGTTTATGATCATGCCTTTGGCGGTTTCTTCGTCTATGCCGCGAGACTGAAAGTAGAGCAGAACTTCTTCGGAAATTTTTCCCGCGCTGGCTTCGTGGGTGATAGAAGCGCTGTCGTTTTCGCAGGTTATGTGTGGAATGGTGTCAGAAATCGACTCTCCGTCGAGCATAAGAGCGTCACACTCGACATTGACGACGGCGTTTTTAGCGGACGCTTTCACGTCGATCAGTCCCCGATAGGTCGAGTTTCCGCCGCCTTTGGACAAACTTTTTGACACGACGCTTGTCCGGCAATTTTTTCCGACCACAATCACTTTTGCACCTGTGTCCTGACGTTGTCCGGTGTTGGCAAAAGCCACTCCCAGATGATCGGCCCGAGAATTATCACCCACGAGTACCGAACATGGATAGAGCATAGTCGTGCCTGACCCCAGATTTCCGCCGATCCACTCCATACGAGCATTTCCTTGCACCAGGGCGCGTTTGGTATTGAGGTTGTAGGTGTCGGCAGACCAGTTTTCGACGGATGAATACCGGGCATGGGCATTTTCCGCCACAAATACTTCCACGCATCCCGCATGCAAAGAATTCGATCCATATTTAGGAGCACTGCATCCTTCGATATAGTGAGCTTTCGCGTCTTTTTCCACAATGATAAGTGTGTGCTCGAATTGTCCTTGATTCATGGAATTCATACGAAAGTATGCTTGTAATGGTTGCGTAACTTCTACGCCTTCGGGGATATACAAAAACGTTCCGCCAGAGAATACTGCGTAGTGCAACGCGGCAAATTTGTGGTCAGTGAGAGGGACGCATTTGGAAAAATATTGTTTCACCAGTTCCGGGTGCTCTCGAATAGCGACATCGAAGTCTTCAAATATAACGCCCTTCTCCTCCCACTGCTCTTTAAGACGGTGGTAGACATTTTCTGATTCGTATTGAGTGCCGACTCCAGCGAGCATCGCGCGTTCGGCTTCGGGAATCTTCAATCGCTCAAAGGTGCGTTTAATTTCCGGATCGACTTCGTCCCAGGTTTTGGCGTTGGACGAGTCGCTGGCACGGGAAAAGTAGCGGATTTCATTGAAATCGAGTTTCGAGAGATCGGGTCCCCAAGAAGGCATGGGTTTGGCATAGAATATTTCAAGTGCGCGGAGTCTGATATCCAGCACCCATGAGGGTTCATTTTTGTCTGTAGAGATTTTTCGGACCAAGTCTTCGGTCAGTCCTTTGGGGAATTTCCGGGCGTAGTCTTGGGAATTGGCAGTATCCAGATCCTGCCGTGATATAGTTTGAAAATCTACTTGTGAACACATAGGGGGGGACAGTTTTTAGTTATTAGCTTTTAGTTATTAGTGTTTTTAGAGTTTGGAAAAATCCCCCTCCCCTCGGTCCCCTCCCACCATGCTTCACTGAAGCTTCGCACGGCAAGCCGGGGGAGGGGATGAAATTCAGGGCTGAAGGGAGTGGAAGTGCAGAACAATTTACTCATGATTTATTTTTCAGGAATTTCTCAAATCCGTTCTTATGTACTTCTTGTACGAGTTCCGGTCCGCCAGACTGAACAATCTGTCCTCCCACCAAGATATGGCAGTGTGTGGGAGGAATGAGTTGAAGAAGTTTTTCGGTATGAGAAACCATAACAACAGACTTTCCCTCTTGAGACATGAACTCCTTTACCCCCTTTGCGATAGAATGCATCGCATCCACATCGATTCCGGAATCAATTTCGTCTAAAAAAGCCACACGGGGATTCAGTGTCAGGAGAGAAACCATTTCCATTTTCCGGCGCTCTCCTCCTGAAGCTCCTTTGTTCATTTCCCGTTCAGAAAATTCTTCTCCGAGATGGAATTGAGAGAGTTTGTCCAAAAGTCCTTTTTTAAATCGAAAACTGGAATGAAATTCCGGATCAAATGATTTTTTGGCGGCAAAAAGAAGTTCTCTTGCGCTTACTCCGTCTAGTTCGGGAGGGGATTGAAAAGCGAGAAAAAAGCCCAACTGGGCGCGTTCTGATGCCTCCATGTTTTCCACATTTTTTCCACAGAGCTGGATTTCTCCGGTGGTTGTGTAGCGAGAATCGCCGAGAAGCACTCGTCCGAGCGTTGATTTCCCTGATCCATTCGGTCCAAGAAGTGCATGAATTTCATTGGAACCGACCGATAGACTTACTCCGCGCAGAATAGAGGTCTCCTCAAGGGTGGCTTGTAGATTTTTTACAGTGAGCATTTTCGGGGCTGGAAAATAAGGAAAAAGAGCCAGAGTTGCAAGCGCTTTTCCTTTTTCCGTTTTCGGGTACAATTCTTACCGTATGAAAAAGTTAGAATTGCTTCTTGTCGACTGTCTTGAAAGCCATGAGTCGAAGCTCGGAAAAGGAGTTGGATATGCTTTGGTGGTGCTTATTGTTCTTTCCACCATCACTTTCATGCTCGAGACAACACATCTTTTCTATCGATATGAGGATTTTTTTGTGGCATTCGAAGAGTTTGTAATTACTATTTTTGTGCTCGAATATTTGCTTCGGGTCCTTATTGCTCGTAATCGATTGAAATTTATATTTTCCCCGTTGGGGATTATTGATTTGTTAGTGATTGCTCCATTTTTCCTTCGATTTTTGAATCTTTCTTTTTTGCGAGGATTTCGAGTATTTCGAATACTTCGAATGCTCAAAATCATTCGATACTCGGAGGTAATGACATCTTTCTTTCATTCATTTCGATATTACAAAGATGAGATACGGATTTTTGTAATGACCTTTTTTATGGTTATGCTTCTTAGTTCTTTTAGTCTTTTTTATTTGGAACATGGTATCAATCCGGAGTTCGATAGTATCTTTAACGCGCTTTGGTGGGCTGTTGTGACGATGTCAACGGTTGGGTATGGAGATGCGGTTCCTATCACGATCGGGGGGAAAGTGGTGGCAGCGATAGTAGTGCTTATGGGGCTTATAACATTGGCAATTCTGACGGCGGTCGTCACGAAAATTTTCATTGATCACTTTTTTGGAAAACGCTTACACCATTGTGATTTCTGTCATTTCCCTCATCACGACCATGATGCGAAGTTTTGCAAAAACTGTGGCGGACAACTTGATACGCATAAGCTCAATAAAGCAGAGTGGTTGGGGCGGAAGCACTGAATCAATGAACAATTATCAATGAGCAATGATCAGTTAACGATTATCAATTTTTGCTGTGCAAAAATATTCCTTTTGTATTATTCATTGGCTCTGCTGCTTTTATGGTGTTCTCAATGAGACTGACAGTCGTTCTCAAGTTGATCTCCTGAGAAAACAAGGAGGGGGAGTTTGTATTTTTCTAGATTTTGATGTACAATGAGGAGAATTATGAAAAATTTATACGTTCGATTTTGGAGTGCATCCGCTCGTTTTCTTTTTCTTGAAGAAATGGGAGGAGACAGGGAAAGAGAAACCAGAAGTATCGAGGAACATGAGAACATTGAGGTTGTTGAGATATAGCTAATTCAAAATAATTTTGCATAAGAAAAAAGAGAAAAAAGTTGGAAAGGGTCGCAATGAAGTTGACGACGAAGAGCTTTGGCTTGTGCCCATTTGTGTTCTATGGGATTGAGATCGGGACTGTAAGGAG